>JASEJN010000002.1 GCA_030016385.1 Clostridiales bacterium
TAATTCTTGTGATAATTTTTAAAATAAAGTCGGTTCCGAATAGGGATAAGGTGAAAGGAAAAAGGCATAAGGTTGCATTTTCTCATGTGCTTTTTCTAATGCTTTTTATCAATCCTGGTATCAATATTTAAATCAATATAGTACTCTCAATCTCTTTAAAATCAATGCCTTTAGCCGTATTCCTTAATCCTAACATACACCTTATCCCTCTCCCCCTAAAAATCAAAAATCCCGCAGCCAATCAGGATTTATCCTGCATCTACTACGGGATTTTGGAATGAACTTTATTTTTATAGAGCGAAGTTTATTATTACGGAGTGGAGTTTATTTGTATTATTCAATATGAACATCCCTGCCCGCTGTACATTACTCAACCGTTACACTTTTTGCAAGGTTACGCGGTTTGTCGATGTCACAGCCCTTTTCAGCCGCCATGTAATACGCAAGGAGCTGAAGAGGTACGACTGTTAGCACCGGAGCCAAAATCTGGAGCGTCTTCGGTATATAAACTACCTGATCGACTGCCTCTGCTATCTCTTTTTTATCATCGAATGCTATGGCAAATACCTTGCCTCCTCTTGTTGTAACCTCTCTTATATTGCTCAGCATTTTTTCAAAGATATCTTCCTGCGTCGCCAGAGCAATTACAGGAGTGTTGTTTTCAATGAGGGCGATGGGTCCGTGTTTTAACTCCCCCGCCGCATATGCTTCCGAATGTATATATGATATTTCCTTCAGTTTAAGGGATCCTTCAAGAGCAACAGCATAATCGAGTCCCCTTCCTAAGAAATATATATCCCTGTACATGTAGTGTTTTGATGCAAACCTCTGTATATCCTCTTTGCGCTTTAAAACTTCCTCCAACTTTTCAGGGAGAAGAAGCATCTCATCCCTGATGGTCCTGTATTCCTCAACAGTCATTTTGCCATCAAGCCTTGCAATGTACATAGCGATTATATACATGGAAATTAGCTGGGTTACATATGCCTTTGTTGAAGCAACTGCGATTTCCGGGCCTGCCCATGTATAGAATATATCGTCCGCCTCTCTTGCAACCGTACTTCCCACGACATTGGTCACGGCGATAACCCTTGCGCCCTTTGCCTTTGCTTCTCTCAATGCTGCAAGAGTATCTGCGGTTTCACCGGATTGGCTTATCACTATCATCAAAGTCTGCTCATCTATGATCGGATTTCTGTATCTGAATTCCGAGGCGATATCCACCTCAACGGATATCCTTGCAAGCTTCTCTATGACATACTTTCCAACGACTCCTGCATGGTAAGCCGTACCGCATGCGACGATGAATATCCTGCTTATTTTATCGAGGTCTTCTTTTGTAAGCTTTATATCGTCGAGTTTTATTTCATCTGAATTTGCCATTATTCTGGATGTCATAGTATTTTTTACCGCCTTCGGCTGCTCGTGGATTTCCTTTATCATGAAGTGCTCATATCCGCCTTTTTCAGCTGCCTGGGCATCCCATGTCACGTTATAAATTTTCTTATCCACATGTTTTCCTTCAGCAGTAATTATATTGACAGAATCCTTTGTTAAGACCGCTACTTCCTTGTCATCTAAAAGATAAACCTTTCTGGTATGGTTTAATATGGCAGGGATATCGGAGGCAATAAAATTCTCTCCTTCTCCGACGCCTACGATAAGAGGGCTGTCTTTTCTGACCGCAACCAGTTTATCCGGCTCATAGCTGCATAAAACTCCAAGCGCATACGAACCTTCTATCCTGTGAATAGCCTTTAATACGGCATCTACTATGTCTCCCTTATAGAAATAGTCTATCAGGTACGGTATAACTTCCGTATCGGTTTCGGTAACAAAAGTATACCCTTCTCCCGTCAGCCATTCTCTTAAATGGAGGTAATTTTCGATTATGCCGTTATGGACAACGCTGATCGTTCCATCCTCATTCATATGAGGATGAGAGTTTATATCGGAGGGCTCTCCGTGTGTCGCCCATCTTGTGTGTCCTATTCCCACGCACCCTTTTATAGGCTGCTTTTCAATCATTTTCTGCAGGTTGCAAAGCCTTCCCCTGCATTTTTCCAGTATGATTTTATTTCCATCAAAGACAGAAACTCCTGCCGAATCATAACCTCTGTATTCAAGCTTCTGCAGCCCCTCCATCAATATGGGGGTTGCCTGTTTATTTCCTATATATCCAACTATGCCACACATAGTTTAAATTTCTCCTCTCAGAATTAAAAGTAAATTAAATCCATCACCCATCTATTTGTCCCGGCAGTCACCCGCCGGCTTTGTAGATTACTCTCGGTGGTGATAAACACCGCAGGACAATCCGCTGAAATCTCGATAAGTCCCGTCCTCGTCAACTCTACCTTTCGGCAAGTCCAAGCGCTTCTTTGCAATCTCAAGCAGGCTTCACCCCCTCTATATTTAGTTTTACGGACATTACTAATTCATCACCTCCTTTCAGCGAGCCGATACTGCTATCTGCATCGCTCTTCAATAAGCTTTGCAAGATCTTTCGCAAGTATGTTCAATTCATTTTCATCCTTGCCTTCCAGCATAACACGCACAAGAGGTTCTGTTCCGGAAGGTCTTATAAGCACCCTTCCCACCCCGTCTAATTTTTTCTCTATATTTTTTATGCTGGATAATATTGTTTCGTCAGTAGTATACACATCTTTTTTGTCATTGCCTACTTTTGCATTATAAAGCACCTGAGGATATTCTATCATAATGGATGCAAGTTCAGACAATGTTTTTTTCTTTTTTTTCATTATCGACAGCAACTGAAGCGCTGTAATCAATCCGTCACCTGTCGTATTAAAGTCTAAAAATATTATGTGCCCCGATTGCTCTCCACCTATGCAGTATCCATCTTTAAGCATCTCCTCGAGCACATATCTGTCCCCGACCCTCGTCTTTACTGTATTTATTCCTCTTTCTTTCATGGCTATTTCGAGTCCTATATTGCTCATTACGGTTACGACAACCGCATTGTTTTTAAGCTTTCCGTTCTGTTTCATGTAATCGGCACAGATGGCAAGCGTAAAGTCGCCATCCACTATATTTCCCTTTTCATCAACGGCAATAAGCCTGTCTGCATCGCCGTCAAAAGCAAGTCCAACATCATAACCGTTTTCTACGACAAACTGCCTGAGATGCTCAGGATGGGTTGAACCACAGTTTTTATTTATATTTTTCCCGTCAGGATCGTTGTATACGGCGAGAACATCGGCCCCAAGTTCCGTAAAAAGTTTCGGGGCAACCGCATAGGATGCTCCCTGGGCACAGTCCAGAACAATTTTTATGCCATCAAGATTAACATCTATTGTCGATTTTAGAAAATCTATGTAATCTCTCTGTGCGTTATCGGCTATTTCCCTTCTTCCAAGCTCTCCCCCCGTAGGCGACGGAACTTCCACGCAGTTGTTCCTGACAAGTGCCTCTATCTTATCCTCGACCTCATCAGGAAGTTTGTAGCCATTTTCATTGAAAAACTTTATTCCGTTATATTCCACAGGATTATGGGATGCCGAAATCACTATCCCGGCGTCAGCCTTATATGCTCTGGTAAGATATGCCACGGCAGGTGTTGGGATAATACCTGCGCAAATAGCCTCACCGCCTGCGGAGCATATGCCCGACACAATGGCGCTTTCAAGCAAGTCCTTTGAAATTCTCGTATCCATGCCTACAACTATCCTCGGTTTGTGATCTTTTTTTGTCAGTATATAAGCACCGGCTCTTCCAAGTTTATATGCAAGCTCAGCAGTAAGCTCCTTGTTTGCGATGCCGCGGACCCCATCGGTCCCAAACATTCTACCCATATAGTTTTTTCTCCTTTTCATTATATTAAACCAAATATTACAGCTTTTATGATAACATAACAGGATTTCAATTTCAATTTCAAGAATATTACAGTTCGATTCGTAATATGATCTTATGTTATCTCTGCCTGATTTTAAATTACGAATCGAAGATATTACAAATGTGAGTGCGTATTATATTATTTGAAATATATTATCGGGAAAGAATCGTGTAAAGCATTTAAGAGTCTGCCAACGATGCTTTATCTTTTAAAAGGGGCATAAGTCCTCATTATTTCCTCGGAAACTCTCATGCCGTCAACTGCCGCTGAAATTATGCCTCCGGCATATCCTGCGCCTTCGCCTGCAGGATATAATCCCATTATATTTTTAGACTGATAATTTTCGCCCCGCTCTATCCTTACTGGGGATGATGTCCTTGTCTCTACTGCTGTCATTATGCCTTCCGATGCAAAGCCTCTTATCTTTTTATCAAAATCGGCCAACGCTTCTTTCATAACAGCGCATAACTCTTCCGGCAGGCAATTATTCAAATCATTGAATCTGTAACCTCTGGTATACGATGGTTTCACATTTCCCGCCTTTTTTGTAACCCGGCCTTTTATAAAATCATCGATCCTTTGCACCGGCGCCACATAGCCGCCTCCACCCATCCTGTATGCCGTTTCCTCAAGCCTTCTTTGAAATTCTATACCAGACATCGGGCCATTGCCTTTAAAATCTCGTATATTTACGCCGCATACGAGTGCACTGTTGGCGTTTTCGCCGTCTCTTGCATATTCGCTCATACCGTTCGTCGCCACCCTGCCCTTTTCAGACGCCGCCGCTACGACGATGCCTCCGGGGCACATGCAAAACGAATAGCAAGGCCTGCTATACTTCTTGCTGTGATATGCCAGTCTGTAACCAGCCGCCTTTAGTTTCGGGTGCGAGGCGAACTTCCCGTATTGTTCCTCATCTATCATGCTCTGTTTATGTTCCACTCTGAACCCGACAGCAAATGGCTTTGCATCTATCAATACGCCTGAGCCTGAAAGCATCTCTACCGTATCCCTTGCGCTGTGCCCTATGGCAAGTATAAGTACGCTGCAGTCGATATTATCCGTATCATTTATGGTTATGCCTGATATCAGGCCTTTCGATACTTTTATAGCTGTAAGCTTTGATGAAAAATAAACTTCTCCGCCGTACCTTATAATCTCATTTCTTATATTAGAAACAACTCTTTTCAGTATATCGGTTCCTATATGAGGTTTGAAGCTTGTCATAATATCCGAAGGTGCGCCTGATGCAACAAGCTGCTTTAAAACAGCATCGCATCTCACATCCCTTATCCTGGTCGTAAGCTTTCCATCGGAAAAAGTGCCTGCGCCTCCTTCTCCAAACTGTATATTGCATTCCGGATCAAGATCACCGCTTTTCCAGAACCATTGCACTGCATCCAACCTTTCATCTACGCTTTTTCCTCTTTCGAATATCACAGGTTTATAGCCGCTCTTTGCCAAAGAAAGGCCGGCAAACAATCCTGCCGGCCCGCTTCCTATTATTATAGGCCTCGTACTTAACTTGTTTTTCCCGTATTCTATTTTCTCTTCCTTAAAGGGCTCAAGATAAACAACATCCCTTTTATCCATCCCGTCTGCAATCTTGCGTTCATCCTTATCCAGTACAAGTTCTACAGAATAGATCAGCCCTATGTTGCTCTTATGCCTTGCATCTACAGATTCTTTTATTATTTTAAAGTCCCTTATATCTGAGGCGTCTATTTTTAATCTCCCTGCGCACAGCCTTTTTAACTCCGATATATCGTCATCCAGTGAAATCCTCAAATTATTAATTCTTAAAGGCATTTTTTATCCCTACCCTTTTGTTATATTGACTTTTACTTTTTCAGGGCTGACCGAAGTCACTGTAAGACCGTCCGGAGCATTTACCGTAACCGTGTAATCGCCCTGTCCTCCATCTGCCGGCGCTCCTGAAAGATCGACAGATGCCAATATTTCCGTATCGGATACGCTGCTTAATGCACTTTGCTGTCCGGATAACGTTACTTTCACGGTTTTTACCGGAGTTTCCGACGCTGTTAATCCCGACGGAAGATTAATATACTTAACCTGTACATCAAACGATTTGCTTACAATTGATTCCACATCTATACTTACATTTATCGTTTTGATATTATCCACTATCATAACTCCTGAAGGGATCGAAAGTTTAACTGTTTTCGTAATGCTTGACGTAATGCTGTCAAGGCTTACAGGCTGTGTATCGATGGAATCGATATCATTTATGACAGAGTCATCCCCTGTTATAGTAATCTTCGTAACCGAGCTTGTAATGCCTTTTAATAAGACTCCCTGCGGGAGTTTGCCCGTCTGCCTGATGTTGATCGGAACGTCTTTTGCCCTCTTAACAGGTATGGTTAATTCAACTGCCTGAGGGTTACAGGTTATTTTAGAATATTCATTCCCGGTAACTAACTTGCCATCTTTATCCAGAAACTGTAAAGTGGATGATAAAGACAAAGTCGATGATGCATCTTTTATATCGGCCCTGGCAACTACTGAAGTTATTTTATTGATAAACATTGAAGCTCCGCTTAAAGTAACCTGCTGCGGGTTTGCAGTCGCCGCCAGTTTGACATATCCCGATTTGACCTGCCCTTTAGTTTCTATATTGACGCTGGTATTTTTTGTAACAACATCATCAAGTTCCACAGTTATATACAATGGCTGGTTCTCGACCTCTATATCTATCGGTTTATCCTTTATGGTAACAGGTATGGAATTTTCACCCTTTGTTTTAGTACCTGATGACATATCGGCCTCTGCCTTGATATCCTGAGGCTTTACTGCCAGCACATCACGGCTTCTGCCTTTTATCGTTACATTTACAGTAATGCCGTTTATTTTGCTTACAGGCGTCAGATTAGCCTGCGAAAGAGAATCGATATTCACTATCTTTACAGGAACATTGGATATTTCGACTTCCCTTTCAGGATTTTCCACATTGGTTATATATACCCATAAAATTATTGAAATGAGCACTGCAAGTACCCTGAGGGTTATATCTTTTGCTTTACCCATGAAACCACCCTCTTCCAAATAGTAGTCTTCTTAGACATTCTGTGTTTGATAATCCTTGTCAATATATCCTTCAACCTTTCAGAGTTATAATTTCTTGAAAGTTTGCCGTTTATGGCAAGGGAAATATTGCCGGTCTCTTCCGATACGACAATGACTATTGCATCGGAGTTTTCCGATATACCTAACGCCGCCCTGTGCCTTGTGCCAAGTTTCCTGTTTATATCATAATTTTGAGTGAGAGGCAGAAAACAAGCGGCTGCCACAATCCTGTTATTTCTTATAATCACCGCTCCGTCATGGAGGGGCGTATTGACAACAAATATATTTTCGAGGAGCTGTGATGTAAGAAGCGCGTCCAATTTAACTCCTGTTTCAATGTAGTCGTTAAGCCCCGTTTCCTGCTCTATAACTATCAGAGCTCCTGTCCTCGATGAAGATAGATTGACCGATGCCTCGACTATTTCGGATGTAATATTTTCCACCTCTTCATCTGTGATGATCAATGGTTTTGAATAAAATCTGCTCCTCCCGAGGTGCTCCAGGGCACGTCTTAATTCCGGCTGAAATATTATAATAAGTGCTGTTAAACCTATCTGAATGGAGCCGTTTATCAACTTGTACAGCATATACAAGCCTACAAACTGGCTTACCTGCATTATAACGATTATAAGTATGAGTCCCTTTATAAGCGTTTCCGCCCTGGTTTCCCTTATGAGCATGAAAACCTTGTATAATATATAACTTACAATAAGTATATCTATAATATTGATAAAATTTATATGTTTAAGCAGGCTGAGCGTACCTGAAAAAGTCAACGATGTATCTCCCATATGACCACCCCTTTAACATGCTATTAATAATTATACACCAAATTTTTAGCCCATAGTATAAAAGACAAATTTTTTCAGGTGTATATTTTATATTTGAAGAATATTTATACGCCCAATTTTTTCTGCAATTAATAATATGAAACATGTTGTATTTAATATATTTAGCCATTTCTGACCTCATTATAATCATTGCCAGAATTTAGTTATCAAATCGAATCCTTTTAAATACTTTTCGGATAAAAAAGGATTTTTAATAATAAAAATAGAATTAACATAGATAAATTTTACACGTTGTAAGCAGGTGAAAACCATGAAATGTACGAAGTGTCAAAAAGAAGTCACGGGCGATCACATCTTCTGCCCTTATTGTGGCGAGAAGCTGCCTAAAGAGAATATTTCAAACAACGAGGGCATGATATTTGAAGAGTGCAAAAAAGAAATGGCCGATGAAATAGATCATGAAAATAAAACCTCAGAAAGCTCCGTGCCCAAGAATTTATCTATGAGAAAGCACAGGCAAAAAGCAGATGATGCATACTTGCATAATAGCAGACACAGCCGCACCGATGCAAGTGTGCAGGATGGCAAAAGGTCCCGCGGCGAAAAAAACAAGCTTCAGCATTTTGGGGAAGGCATTTTAATAAGCCTGCTGATTATATCCACCGTTGTATTGGCAGTATATTTTTCTTATTCACATTTTACCGGAATTGCTTCCAAAGAGTATATTAAAGAAATAGCCGGCATAAACGATCAAATAAGCAAAGCCAATAACGAAATGGCAAGTATTTTAGGCAAGGATGATAAAACATTGCCGGCAGGCGATATATCTTCAAAAGCAGACTCTTTAAGCAATACGTTTGGCAAGATATTGAGTGAAATGAATGATATTACTCCCCCTGCCAAGTATTCCTCTTTAAATAATGATCTTAAAGATACAATATCCCGAAATAAGGAAATATATGAAATAACTAAAAAAATACTGGATGCTCCTACAGGTTCCGATGCTGATAATGATTTGAAGACCTTAAGAAATACCGTCGATCAGTGTATGAATTCCTATACAAGCATACGTTTAAGTACAATCAGTTTTTCACTTCCTGACAGCATATCCGGACTTCCCCCAAAAATAGGAGAGTATGTTGATCAGAAAAAGAGTGATTTTGCGAAAGCTTCAGCGCTTATCGATGTGTTTTCAGACTACTTTAACGATATATCCAAATTGGTTTTGTCATATGATTCGGATATAGAAAATATGGACCAGGTTATAAATAATGCAAGGACATTTAAGACAATGAACTCATGGAATGCACTGTACAGTCTCATAAGTAAAAACAGAAAGGCGGTTAATAACATAAAGTCCGAATATTATAATATATCAGTGCCATCTTATTTGAAATCTTTTAATAGTGAATTCTCCGGTGTAATCAGCGATACATTGAGCTATTACAGCAAATTAAGGCTTGCCGCCCAAACCGAGCAAAACTTCAAGGCATACGGTTTTACATACATGCAGATAAGCGAACAGACTAAAAAGTTCGATAAGCTGTACAACAATGCAGATAGTTATAGGTCTTCCGCCGCTGAAAAGTATCATAAGTTCACAATTGATATGAATACTCAAAAAAACAAATATCTCAATGCAGATTATGTGGTGACGCTTACACAGCAGAAATAGATTCCCTGCATTTTCTTTAAAAAATATATCAAAGCTTATCCGCAATGCATATTATATATGGATATTTATATATAAATTGGGAGGATATTTATGTATTGTAGAATGGCCGATATGGTCAAATGCCCGCCGGAGCTTATAAATATGATTAAGGATGCTATGAAGGATGAACTTCATGATCATATGAAATATAAGATGATGATGGAAATGACCGATGACAGTGAAGTTAAAAGGCAGATCAATTTTGCATCCGAAGACGAAGCAAAGCACTACAAGATGTTCAAGCAGCTACTGTTTGCACTTACCGGAAGGGTGATAGATGTTCCAAAACCCCAGGTTGAGCATTACGACAACCTTCTGGATGCCATTAAAACAAGCATAGACGGTGAACTGGAAGCCGTCGAATTATACAGAAAAATAAAGGCACAGCTTCCTACAATGGCTATGAGGGATATGCTTTATGAAATAATTACAGACGAGCAGGAACATGCCACAAGGTTCGTTTATCTCTATGCCAAGGAAAAATAAATATAACGTTTTTGTCAATTTAAACGAGTAGATTTTCCCAGGAATGAAAACCCCCTGAGTATTATGGATATTGGGGGTTTTTTATCCTTTTTCTTTTGTGGTATAATGTGCATATGGAGGTGCTGCAATGTTAGCTGCAAACAGGCATGAAGAAATACTAAAAATGATAAAAAACAACCGTTATGTAAAAGTATCCGAACTAAGCAAGATATTCGATGTTTCGGAAGAGACGGTAAGGCGTGACCTCGATAAGCTGCAGAGCAGCGGGCTTTTGAGAAAACTCCACGGAGGCGCTGCCCCCGTTGATGCTCCAAAAGTAGAAAATGTAAAACCCATAATCGAAAGAATCGAGCAAAATCTCAGTGAAAAGAGAGTCATTGCAAACCTTGCATATGAGATGATAGAAAATAAAGATACGATAATACTCGATTCGGGTTCTACGACGTTCCAGCTGGCAAAAATACTTGATAAAAAAGTGCTGACGGTTATAACTAACGATATAAATATAGCATATACCCTCTCAACGAAGCAAAATATCCGTCTCATTATAACAGGTGGAACCTTGACGCAAAAATCCTTCGCAATGGTGGGTCCCGAATGCGAAAAATACTTAAAAAATCTAAACGTTAAAAAGCTTTTTTTAGCCACAAGCGGGATAAAACCCGATCAAGGCCTTACGGCTTCAAACAGTCTGGATGCAGCTGTAAAAAGAGCGATGATAGAGGCTTCTGAGAAAGTCATATGTCTTGCCGATAGTTCTAAATTCGGAAAAGCAGCCTTGATTACTTTTGCTCTTTTTAGCGATATAGATACACTTATAACTGATCATATAACCGACGATTCCTATATCGATTATTTAAAAGATAAAGGGGTAGAGCTTATTACTCCCCAGGGGAAAATATAATTCTTTGAATTTTCGGATACAGTTTATATAAAATAAAATGAGGTAAACCATGGAAAAAACAAAATCACCGACAAAAGGTTTTGCAATTTTGAGTGCGGCTGGTATTATAAATAAAATATTGTCCGTCGCATATTTGCCTTTGCTTATACAGATTATCGGCAGTCTTGGATATGGCATATACAGCGCCGGATATAAAATATATGCTTTCATATACATATTGACAAACTCGGGTTTCCCCATAGGCATTTCCAAACTTCAGGCCGAGCTTATAGCTCATGAAAATTACAGGGATGCAAGGAGAAGTTTCAGGATTATCAGGTTTGTGATGACCTTATACGGCCTTTTCATGGCTGTACTTACGGCCCTGCTTGCAAGGCAGTTGACAGGTGCAATACACTCGGAGAGGGCATACCTTGTAATACTTGCGCTTTCACCTACAATGCTGTTTACAGCCGTTTCAAGCACATACAGGGGGTATTTCAACGGGAATTCCAATATGAAGCCCACCGCGGTTTCACAGATAATCGAGCAGTTTTTGAATGTAGTATTTTCTCTAACTTTCGCTGTGATTTTTATGCCTTACGGAGTCGAGTGGGGATGTGCAGGCGCGACAGTTGGCACGACGCTTGGAGCTCTCTCAAGCGCTCTGTATTTAAAGCACACATATAACAGAAGCGCCCATATGCTGCACAGGAAGACATCCGAGGATATCGGGAGGCTTTCATATAGTGCGATCATAAAAAAGTTCTTATTTTATGCGGTTCCGATTGCAATTAATTCGGTAGTCGTTTTCGGAGGGGATCTTGTAGATCTAGCAAATACGCAATCCAGGCTGCTGGCATCCGGATTTTCGGCAAAAGATGCATATATTAAATACGGCCTATTGAACAAGTATTCTTCCCTTTTAAACGTACCCCTTGCGATAACGTCGGCGCTTTACATCGCCGTTATGCCTTCGTTCAGCGCCGCGCTTGCCCTTAACGATACCAAGCGGCTTAAATATAACATAAACGAAGCTTTCAGGATCTCGCTCTCGATATCTATACCGGCCGCGACGGGCCTTACTATACTTAGCAAGCCGATATTTTTGATGCTGTTTTCGAGATATTCGGACGGATGGTATCTTATGGCTTACGGAGCCGTTGTGGTTATATTGTTTTCTATTGTGCAAATACAGGCCGGCATACTCCAATCGGTTAACAAAACCCAGCTTTCTACATTTTCGATGCTCATAGGAATATTTATAAAGATTTTTATCAACTACTATCTCATTTCGATACCTTCTTTAAATGTAATGGGCGCGGTGATTGGAACTATCGTCTGCTTTATAATAGTGATATATCTTAACAGGATATTTATAAAAAAGCATCTTCCTGTAAAGGTTTCATTTAAAAGGTATATGGGAAGGCCTGCCATATCATCGGCTGTCATGGCCTTAACTGCAGGCATAACATATAAATTGTTTTACATGATTCTTGGGTTTATCAAAAGTCCGTACCTGATAAATGCCATATCTACGATTTTAGCTGTCATCATAGGGATTTCATCCTATGTGATTGTAATGATCAAGGTTGGGGGGTTATCTTTAGATGACCTTAACACGCTGCCGCACAGCAGAAGCATTAAAAAATTCATACCTCCCTTTATATTATCCATGGTAAAAGATCAAAAGTAATAGCCGTCTATACCTTCTGTATCCGTTAATAGCTTCGATTTGTAAACAATAATAACTTCGATTCGCAATTTGAAATCAGGCATAAATAGGATTATGTTATTTTGAGCGACGAATGAGTGTTCAAAATAACATAAGCTCATATTACGAATCGAAGCAATAATAAATTTATGCTTTATAAATATAAAAATATATACTATAATAGTTAAAAATATCTTAAAAAAGGATGATGTAAATAATGGAAAAAAGCAATCATATTATAAAATCTATAGTATATACGGCGCTTTCAATCGCAATGGTAACTATTTTAACAGTGGTAATACGAATTCCCTCAGTACGCGGAGGATATGTAAATTTCGGAGACATAATGATATTTGTAACAGCAGTTATGCTGGGAAAAAGAACTGGGTTCCTTGCCGGGAGCTTTGGCTCCGCCCTTGCGGACCTATTGAGCGGTTATCCTGAGTACGCTATCGCCACATTTATAATAAAGGGCATCGAAGGCTTATTATGCGGGACTATTGCAGGCAGAAGAGAAAACACACCTGTGTCCAGGCTGTCTGTCGCTGCAGCTTTTTCTGCCTTGTGGATGGTTGCAGGATACTTTTTATTTGAATATACAATAGGAGGCTATTTGTTCGCCAACAAAGGCTTCGGCATAACGATGGCAATTGCAGACCTTCCCGGCAATCTGGTACAGGGCGCCGTCTGTGCGGTGGTCGCGGTTCCTTTTATACTGGCAATAAAAAAGACGGGGATAAAGTTGAATTAAGCGATAATGGTACGGGCCGCATGATGCGGCCCGTACCATTATCATTTCACTGCGTATACTTGCATTTTCACATCTATTGTTTGTGCTTATGCTATTTTCCACAAATTCTTTATATATTTTATTGAAAGCAGGCTTTCCTTTTCTATATCGTCGAAACCGCATTCAAGGGATATTGTTTTGTCATAATTTATTTCTTTCAAAATGCCGAAAAGTTTTTTAAAATCCATTCCATCTGAAATTTTTCCCGGATATGATCTGTTTTTATCGGATATATGGATATGAAATATTTTTTCTTTAACTTTTTTAAGTATTTCCGTATTTTCATTTTCCATATACATATGGTATGAATCGGCAAGCACGCCGACATGCGGCAAATCAACCTTTTCAGATATCCTGAAAGCCTCACTCACCGTATTTATCATGTTTGTTTCCATTCGGTTTAGGGGTTCTATTGCTACAGTAAGCCCATTATAGGATCCATATTTTTCACAAATGTTCAAAAATACAATAATTTGCTCTTCTGCTTTTTCCATAGAAAAATTATCCGGCACTTTCCTGGAAGCTCCGCTCCCGAAAACAATGCACTTCCCTCCGACGCCTTTAATCCGCTCCATAGCTTTCTCTATGTATTTTTCAATTTCTCCATAATCCACATTATCCCCCACCAGTTTTAATGTGGACGGTATAAAGCAATTAAAAGTCGGAACTTTTATACCGCATGCTCTTATGGCTTCAGAGACAATGGCATAATCATCTTCACTGATATTTACGATGGAACCTGTATTAAGTTCGATATAATCAAAACCATTTCCTAAAAGTTTCAAGACCCCGTCTTTAAAACACATGGCTGCTTGTTTTATATCAGCGCTTCCGCCCGAAGGCCGCGGTCCAAAGGAATACAAGGATAAGCAGCATCCGTACTTTACCATTTTATATTTCCTCCTGTACACAAAATAGAGTTAAGTTAAAGAGAACTGCCACACAGCAAAATATCAAGTTCGTTATGCAGAACAGTTCTCTTTAATAATATAAGGCAAATAGACTTTTATACCTCTGCTACATCTACTTTTTTATAAACAGACTCAAGAAACTTTTCTCTTCTCTTTTCAAGGAAAGGTTTTGCAACCTGCGGGAACATCAAGTATGACAGTACATCCTCATCGCACTCTGCAAGCTTTCCAAGCTCCTTCTTCGCATTTTCAAATGCAGGTTTTAGCGTATCTGCATACCTGCCTGCGTAAGGTTTTTCTCCATTCAATACCTTGTTTCTCAATTCTTCATTTATAACTCCAGGTGCTTTTCCGTATTCTCCCCTTAAGTATGCTTTTACTTCTTTCAAAACCATTTTATATCTTTTGCCTGTTATAACATTCAGCACCGACTGAGTTCCTACAATCTGGCTTGTCGGCGTTACAAGCGGCGGATAACCCAAATCTTTCCTTACATTCGGTATCTCCTGCAACACTTCAGTAAGCCTGTTTAAAGCATTCTGCTGTTTCAACTGTGAAATCAGATTTGAAAGCATGCCGCCCGGCACCTGATATTTCAATGCCCTCGTATCGACGGTTAATACCTTTGGATCCAGCAGACCGGATTTTAAATATTCCTGCCTTACATCCTTGAAGTAATCGCTTATATCATTTATAACATCAATATTTAGTCCTGTTTCACGTCCCATATCAACAGCAGCATAATACAAAGACTCTGTAGTAGGTTGACTGGTCCCTGTCGAAAATGGTGCAATGGCTGTATCGATTCCATCGACTCCTGCCCTCATGGCTTCATAGTAGCTCATCTGCGCAACACCTGTGGTGCAGTGCGAGTGCAGGTATACAGGAAGCCCAACGGATTCTTTAAGGGCTTTTACCAGCTCATAGCATACATGAGGCAGAAGCAAACCGGACATATCTTTTATGCATATGGAATCCGCACCCATTTCCTTCAAAACCTGTGCATATTTTATAAAATGTTCAACATTATGCACCGGGCTTACTGTATATGATATAGTACCCTGTGCATGAGCGCCTGCCTCTTTTGTGGCTTTCATGGCAGTTTCGAGATTTTCCGCGTCATTTAACGCATCAAAAATCCTTATTATATCCACACCATTTTCAACTGCTTTTGTCACAAATTTTCTAACGACATCATCAGGATAATGCTTATAACCGAGGATATTTTGGCCTCTTAAAAGCATCTGTATCTTCGTATTCTTTATATGCTTTTTTATAGTCCTGAGTCTGACCCATGGGTCCTCATCCAGAAACCTGAGGCAAGAATCAAAAGTCGCACCGCCCCAGGCCTCTACAGAGTAATATCCTGCTTGATCTATCTTATCAAGAACAGGGAGCATTTTTGACAAAGGAAGCCTTGTTGCGATTAATGACTGGTTAGCATCTCTTAATACAGTTTCTGTAAAATTTATTTTAGACATAACATAATCCCTCCCAAAAATAGATTTACTATCTATATTATACTAATAAAACAATAGAATTCAAACCATCTTTTGACTCGGGCATATCGGGATTATTTGAAGAATATTATCAAAAGAGCATTGCTAAAGGGCTTTATAGTCTGTAATTTTAATCGATTTTACTTTACAATATGCGTTCCGGCCATACCTTCAAGCGCCTTGACGGCTGTATCGAGAGATGTGATTATCGCATTTCTGCCGCCTTTTTCAATAAACCTCCTGCATGCCTCGACTTTCGGTCCCATGCTTCCTGCTTTGAACTGTCCTTCAGATTGGTACTTTTTTATTTCTTCGATGCTAACAGTATCAAGGGCCCTCTGATTGTCCTTTTTAAAATTTACGTATACTTTGGGAACATCCGTAAGTATTATCAATGTATCGGCATCCAAATTTAAAGCAAGCAATTCCCCGCTGAAATCTTTGTCGACGACGGCTTCCACGCCCTTATATGTTCCTTTCTCTTCTACCACAGGTATTCCGCCGCCTCCATTTGCAATCACTATACATCCACTATTTATCAGGCTTAATATAGCATCAAGTTCCACGATCTTTACAGGTTTAGGTGACGGGACAACTCTTCTGAAACCTCTTCCTGCGTCTTCAACCCATTTTTCACCTTTTTCCTTTTCAGCTTTTTTTGCATACTCCTCCGGGTAAAACGGTCCAACGGGCTTTGTCGGATTCTTGAAGGCGGGATCATTTTTATCCACAACCACCTGTGTAACCAAGGTAACAACATGCCTTTCAATGCCCATGCCGTTCAATACATTTTTGAGCTGCTGCTGTATCATATAACCTATAAGTCCCTGGCTTTCAGCACCGCATATGTCAAGCGGCATAGCAGGTACATTACAGGCACCCGTGCTATTCTGTACGAGTATATTCCCAACCTGCGGACCGTTCCCATGGGTTACTATTATATTGCATCCCATCTTTATCATTTCAGCAATTTGTATGCAGGTTTTATTTACATTTTTAATCTGCTCTATGTCAGTCCCCTTTTGCCCGGGCTGTAGTATGGCATTTCCTCCTAAAGCCACGACAATCGTCCTTTTGCAGTCCATTTTTTTTGTCCCCCTATTTTTCATTCTGTTTATATTCTGTGCATAATTTTCCTCATGATACTGCTCCTATAAAAATAGGACAATTTCCATTGTATACCTCTTGTCAAAATATTTCATTATATTTTAAAAATTTCTGTCCTGGTACATATTTTTTATATTAAGAACCGAAGTTTTTCTATCATTTTTATTTGCTAAAAACAATTTATAATATATAATATTTATTGATATAATAATGGTGGACAAATGGAGCAACACCCTTTTTAAATGCATCTGTCGAGTGTACTCTAATTGATTTTAAAGGAGCGTTTTTATATGGATTTCATGGATAGGTACAATCTCTGGCTTAATAGTCCGTACATAGATGACGGTACAAAGCAGAAGATAAGAGAGGTTACCGATAAAAAAATAATTGAGGACATGTTTTATAAAGACCTTGAATTTGGCACGGGAGGCCTCAGAGGAATCATAGGTCCCGGTACCAACAGGATGAATATATATGTTGTAAGGAGAGCTTCCCAGGGCATCTCAAACTATATCAAGAGGTTCGGTGAAAGCGCAAAACTCAGGGGAGTCGCCATAGCGTACGATTCAAGGCACAAATCCAGGGAATTTGCTATGGAAGCTGCAAGCGTTTTTGCAGGCAACGGGATCAAAGCATATGTGTTCGATGATTTAAGACCCACTCCGGAACTTTCCTATGCCGTAAGGAAACTAAGCGCTATAGCCGGTGTTGTTATTACTGCAAGCCATAACCCTCCTGAATATAACGGCTATAAGGTATACTGGGAAGATGGCGCGCAGGTTTCCCTTGACGCCGCCAATGAAATACAGGCAGAAATAAATAATGTATCGGATTTTAGCCATATACTTTATAAGAACTTGGATACTGCGATTCAAAACGGCCTGTTTTCAATAATAGGGACGGAGATCGACAATATGTACTTAAGCGATGTCAATTCTCTTTTGCTAAATAAAGAAATAATAAAGAAACACAGCAAGGATTTTAAAATAATATATACGCCTCTGCACGGTACGGGGAACAAACCCGTCAGGAAATCCCTTTCGCTTGCTGGTTTTGAAAATGTATATGTTGTAAAGGAACAGGAGATGCCTGATCCTGATTTTTCCACGGTAAAATCTCCAAATCCTGAAGAGCACAGCGCCTTTGAAATAGCGCTAAAAATGGCACATGATATAAAACCGGATCTGATACTCGGAACGGATCCCGATTGCGACAGGTTGGGCATATGCGTATTAAACAACGATAAAGAATATGTAACTCTTACAGGCAATCAGGTAGGCGCATTATTGACAGAATATATTTTATCCCAGCTAAAGGAAAAGGGCAAGCTTACAAAAAACGGGGTTATCGTAAAAACCATCGTAACTTCAGAACTGGGAAGAAAAATAGCCGCATCATATGGCATCGATACGATAGACACGCTTACCGGTTTTAAATATATTGGCGAAAAAATAAAGGAGTTTGAACAGACTTTAAAGCATACATTCATTTTAGGATATGAAGAAAGTTATGGATACCTGGCGGGAACATTTGTAAGGGACAAGGACGCTGTTATCGCTTCGACGCTTGTAAGCGAAATGGGCGCATATTACAAGGACAAGGGTACGACTTTATACCAGGCCCTTTCAAATATTTATAAAAAGTATGGATATTATGTTGAAAAATTAAAGTCCATAATATTAAAGGGAGCAGAGGGAAATGACCATATCCTGAGGATAATGGAAAACTTGAGGTCAAATCCGCCTGTTAATGTCGATACTGAGAACATTGTAAACGTAAAGGACTATATAAATGGATTCGATAATCTTCCGAAGGCAAATGTGCTGCAGCTTATAACCGACAAAAACTCAATTATAAGCATAAGACCTTCCGGAACAGAGCCAAAGATAAAAATTTATTACTCTGTCAACGGGAAAAACAGGGATGAAGTCGAAAAAAGGACAGGTTCATTAATCGAGAGCTTTGAAAAAATAGTAGATAAGATTAAATAGGGTATAAAAAATCAGCCGCTGCCGAAGCATTCAACTTAATTTCAAAAGCAAAAGCCTGGACAAACAACACTTTTTTCGTGTGACTGTCCAGGCTTTTCTGCTAACCGTCTAAAAATGGAATCCCTTTTTATTATATATCCGTATAAATGGACTTGCCGAGCCTGTGTGATTTAAATACAACTTCCATAAGCGAAAGCACCCTTCTCACTTCCGATGGTTTTACAATCAGCTCTTCTTTTCCATCAATTACATTTGAAACATTCCTGTAAAAGTCCTCCCATTTCACATCCACTTTGGGAAGAGCGATGGTTTCTTTTGTCTCAGGAGGCTGAGGAGCAAATGTGCGTGTGGGGCCCGCTTTAGTCTGAACTATAACGGGAGCTACTTTTTCAGCCAGTTTCTTTACTCTTGTAATGCTGCCTTCGCACTCGAAGTTATCGATAACCATCGTGCCGCGATTGCCGCACATAAACCACCTTGGCAGACTCTTCAGACAGAATGTGCCAAGCTCTATCTGCGCCGACATCCCGTTATCAAATGTGAGTATTATCTTGAAATAGTCATCCACTTCCGGATTTATTACGCTGTATAATTTTGCATATACTGTTTTAACTTTGTTAGGCACCATGTATAATATCTGGTCCAAGAAATGAACGCCCCAATCGTAGACCATTCCACCGCCGTATTCCTTTTTAGCACGCCATCCGTGAATCAGGCCGCCTGAGCCGTGAAGCCTGGACTCGATCGTAAATACATCCCCGAGCATGTTATCCCTGAATACTTTCCTTGCAGTATAATAATCTTTATCCCATCTTCTATTCTGATGGGCTGTAAAAACAACATGATTTTCCTTTGCAGCGGCTACCATCTCGTCAAATTCAGCAACCGATAGCGCCGCAGGCTTTTCAACAATTACGTTCTTGCCGGCGTTTGCTGCCGCTATAGCAAGCTCTTTATGCACATAGTTTGGCGTTGAAACCAAAACAGTGTTTATCTCGTCAGCTTTTAAAAAGCTCTCGAGAGTATTATATCCATGAAGGCCGGATTTTTTCGCCGCATCCACTCTATCAGGATCGATATCATAAGCTGCAGCTACATTAACGCCCTCAACATGGCAGGCGTTGTTTCTGTGCCATGTACCCATTCCGCCGTATCCTAAGATACCCAAGTTCAAAGTCATTCTTTATACCTCCGGTAATTTTACGGGCTCTGCCTTTGAAATATATTATTTCAGAGGCAGAGCCTTTTATTAAGCTTTATATATTATATAAACTGCTCAAGATGCTTCCTTCCGAGTATTAAGCCTTCCTTAACCTTATCTACGCTTCCCTCATACACCGGATCCTCATGCTCTGTGCTTATTACTCCATCATAGCCATTCTCTTTTAGTGTTTTTACAAATTTTCCCCAGTTTATCTGCCCTAAGCCAGGCATGCGGTATCTCCAGTATCCAGTTCCGGGAGTTGTTCTAAGCTGTTTATTGAATACTCCGTACTTCTTAAAATTATCTTCAAATATCTCAGTGTCCTTTGCATGTACATGGAATATCCTGTCGATGTATTTAGGAATAACATCGATATAGTCTATAAACTGCCATACAAGATGTGACGGATCGTAGTTCAGTCCGAAATATTTGCTTGGTATCCTCCTGAACATTTCATCAAAAAGCTCTGGAGTAAATGATATCGTCCCAGGCAAACCTTCGACCTGCCAGCCTTCCATAGGGCAATTTTCAATTATGATCTTTACATTCTTGCTTTCTCCATATGATACAAGATCCCCGAAAACTTTTTCAAACTCATCAAAATTCTCTTTAAGGTTTTTCTTTTCATTCCTGCCTATAAATGTACCTACCATATCGACACCTAAAAGTTTTGCAGCATCGATACATTTTTTTGTGTGGTTGTTTATAAATTTCCTCTTCTCAGGATCACTGCTTAAATTGTTATCATAATAAGCAAGAGATGAAATCTTAAGTCCATACTCTTTAAAATATTCCTTTATTTCTTCAGCCTTTTCAGGCGTAAGGCCATCGACATCCAGATCGCTGCTGGAATAATCCCTGTTGTTCAATTTTGGCCAACATGCAACTTCAAGGGATTTAAAGCCGTTTTCAGATGCCCATTTTGCTTTCTCCTTAAGAGGCATATTCCCCAAACATACTGTTAAAAAACCCAAATACATTGTTATCACCCTTTCTATATTATTTCAAATCATGCATTTTTTTAATATTGTCATAGCTTATTTTGATGCTCTCAAGAGGTGGCCTCCTGCATTCATCCTGCTCTACGACAAACCACTTTGCCCCGTTATTTAAAGATTCCTTGATTATCGGGCCGAAGTCTATTATCCCATTGCCAATCTCGGTATAAAACTTGTCTTCTTTTGCCATATCCTTAAGATGTATAAGTTCACATACATCCTTATGTTTATGAATGTAAGAAACAGGATCGACGCCGGCATATTTTATCCAGTAAACATCAAATTCAGCCTTCACAAGATCAGGATCGGTTTCTTTATATATTATATCCAGGCCTGTTTCCCCGTCATAAACATTAAATTCGTGGTTATGATTATGATAGCATAACTGAAGGCCGTTTTCTTTGCACTTTTTCCCTATCCTGTTAAGCTTTTGTGCAAGATCTATAATATCCTGCTTGCTTTTAAATGAAGCATAGGGACATACGATATATTTATTCCCTATTTCAATATTGTATTTTATTACATCGTCAAGATTATTGAAAAGATCGTCTATTCCCACATGGCTTCCTGCCACCCTAAGCCCAAGCCTGTCCAGATGTTTTTTCATCTGGGATGCCGTAAGGCCACCGTAGCCTGCAAACTCAACGCCCTTATACCCTATCTTTGCTACCTTTTCAAGGGTACCTACAAAGTCACGGTTAGCCTCATCTCTAACCGAATAGAGCTGCACTGCTAAGTTGATATTCATGAGCACACACTCCTTTTATTAATCAAAATATACAGGTTTCCCTGTCTTGCCTGATGTATAAATAGCTTCAAGTATCTTGCTTACTACAAATGCCTGTTCCGGTTTTGTAACAGGTTCAGTGTCGTTCAAAATAGATTGTGTCCATAGTCTTGCTTCTTTAAGACTCGGATCTTCACGTGAACCATCATAAAAATCGACTCCGCTAGCATCCAATGCCGGGGTTTTCACATATAGCTTGCCCATATCTTCTCCATTGATGCGAAGTCCGTTTTGCATATCGGCTCCGCCAAGAGTTCCGCACAAAGACGTCCTGGCTTCTCCGACTTCAAGGGTATTAAGAGCCCAACTGGATTCAAGTATAATGGTAGCTCCATTCTTCATCGTGATAAATCCAAATGCCGAATCTTCAACAGTATATTTATTTACATCCCAAGGGCCCCATGCATTTGCCTCGCTTGTTCTGCCTTTGAATTTATAATAAACATTTCCCATTACGCTCTTTACTTCATAGTTGTTCATCATCCATAGTGTCAAGTCAAGCGCATGAGTTCCTATATCTATAAGTGGCCCTCCGCCTTGCTCATATTCATTCAGGAAAACTCCCCATGTAGGTACCGCGCGTCTCCTTATAGCATGGGCTTTGGCAAAATATATTTCTCCAAGGTCTCCACGCCTGCATACATTATATAAATACTGGGAATCTGCCCTGAAACGGTTCTGATATCCTATTGTCAGTTTTTTACCGGTACGTTTGGCTGCCTCAACCATCGCTTCGGCACCTTTTACATCCTTTGCCATTGGTTTTTCACACATAACATGCTTTCCGGCCTCTAAAGCATCCACAGTTATCATAGAATGTGACCTATTCGGCGTACAAACATGGACAACCTCGATATTCGGATCTTTTAGAAGTTCTTTATAATCGGTATATACTTTGGCATCACTTGTGCCGTACTTTTTTGCGGCTTCAACGGCCCTCTCCTCTATAAGATCGCAAAATGCCACCATCTTTACATATGGAAGCTTCGAAAGCGAAGGCATGTGCTTTCCGTTTGCGATACCGCCACAACCGATGATTCCGATTTTTAGAACTCTTTCATTTCCCATAAGTTTAACCCTCCAAACATTTTAGCAATTTTTGTGCTAATTTTTTGCCTTATTTATATTATTCTCTTCTATTCGTCACTATTATATAGGAAGAAATATAATAATTCTTCACTCTTATTGCTAACTACTTCTAATATTTTGCTCTTTTCTATATTGAGTCGGCGAACACCCTTTCATATCTTTAAAAACCTTGTTGAATGTTTTGATGCTTAAAAAACCTGTCTTATATGCTATCTGGGTAATGCTGTCGTCACTGTTCATGAGAAACCATTCGGCTTTTGTTATCCTGAAACTGTTCAGATATTTGTGGAATGTTATATCAGTATTGTTTTTGAAAAATCTTGAGAAGTGATATATGCTAAACCCGGCAACTTTTGATATCTCATAGAGAGTAATCGGGTTTGCATAATTATTCGATATGTACTCAAAAACATTTTCGAGCCTTTTGATGCTTTTCTTATGGCTGTCCACCTCTTCCGGTTCATAATTATCCTGCGGGACATACCTTAGCAGCAAAACGGCAATATCTATCAGCCTTGCTTTTATCGCAAGCATATATCCCCTCTCTTTCCTGGCATTTTCACCGATAAGTTCATTTATATACCTTTCAAAAGCAACTTTTACATTATTATTCCACTGGCTGCTAATTTTTTGCGTTTTGGCAAAGACCGATTTTATGCTTTTTATCTCGTCGGTATTCCCGAATACATCATCGAATATCGATAAATCAAACTGTATCACAACTCTCTGATCGTCATTTTTTGCAGGTAGAAAATAATGGGCATCTGCACTGCCGATTAAAAGTATATCTCCCTTGTTAAGATGAAATATTTTTCTGCTTATTCCTACATTGACACCGCCCTGCGTTATATAGATTATTTCAATTTCTTTATGCCAGTGAGGCTGAACGCCGCAGCTTCCGTTATTTATAAACAGCCTGAATTTAAAGCTGTCCTTGAAAATATCCTTTTCAAACCGCCCTTCCACAAATATCCCCCCGAATGAAACAGAAAATGTGGGGCACATATTTTATATTTGAAGAATATTATTTCAATCGCTAATTGCTCTTTCCATAATATTCTTCAAATAATATATATACCCCTGAAAATGCATAACATTTTAAATATATTATAACAGTTTTTTTAAAATATAGAAAATATACTTAAATAAGAATGATTCGCAATATAAAATCGGTTGCTGAATATAACACAAATATAACACAAATTTTATAAAGGAATTTTATCTGTTTTATAGAATATATTTAATGGATTGATATATTACAGCGATTACAGCATTTCCTACCAAATAATTAAATAAGGAAAGGTGAATATTATGGTTATAAATTATGCCCACAGGGGATCAAGCGGGTATTATCCGGAAAATACGATGCTTTCTTTCGAAAAAGCCGTAGAAGACGGATGCGATGGCATTGAAACAGATGTTCAGATGACAAAAGACGGCGTTCTCGTGCTCATACATGATGAAAAAGTGGACAGAACTACAAACGGAACCGGCCATGTAGGCGATTATACTTATGATGAGCTTTTGAAACTGGATGCAGGTTCTTGGAAATCAGAAAAATTTTCCGGATGCAGGATTCCCGCATTCGAGGATCTTCTGGAATTTGCAAAAGAAAAAAATATCAAAATAAATTACGAGATAAAGACAGGAATCGTCATGTATGAAGGGATCGAAGAGAAGATAATAAATACCATATACAAATATGGTATGGAAAACAATGTGATACTGTCAAGCTTCAACCATTATTCAATGGTGGAATGCAAAAAAATATCCAGGGAAATAAAAACCGGACTTCTTTATGCCGATGGGCTTTACAAGCCTGAAATATACTGCAGATATGTTGGCGCTGATGCCATACATCCGGTACTGTACGCCATGAGGGAAGAAGTAATAGGAGGGGTTAAGGCGGCAGGAATACTGATAAATGTTTATACCGTAAATGATGAGAAATATATGAAATATTTTATAAAGCTCGGTGTCGACGGCATTATAACAAATTATCCCGACAGGCTGAGAAAAATACTGGTGAATAAAAATGCATAAGATTAAATATAGTAAAACATTTTTGCTGGGATTCGGTTTTTTTGCCATAAGCATATTGTGGTCCGTTTATAATGCGTTCATGCCCAAGATACTCAGCAATTTCATAAGCAGTGCGACAATTATAGGCTTTATAATGACGATAGACAATTATTTTGCCATGTTTATACAGCCCTCCGTCGGAATTATGAGCGACAAGATAAATACAAGGTATGGCAAAAGGATGCCATTTATAATGGTAGGTATGCCCATTTCAATTATACTCGTAATACTGCTTGCCAATTACAGCAGCTTTATAATGCTCATAACCTGCCTTGTACTTATGAATCTTTCGATGAGTATATACCGCTCACCTGTAATCGCTCTGATGCCCGATATAACATATAAGGAAAACAGAAGCAAGGCAAACAGCATAATCAATTTTATGGGAGGCATCGGCGCTGTTATAGCATATTATGCTGGTTCGAAGCTCTGGAATATAAACCAGAAATATCCTTTTTATCTTGCAGCATTATTGATGCTCATATCTTTTATAGTCCTGTTAAAATATATAAACGAAAAAAGAGATGTAATCGAGTATGAAAAAAATGAAAACAGAGGCAGTTTTATACGGAACTTCATCTCCGTCGGAAAAAATAAAAATACTATTTTCCTGCTTGCAGCCATCTGCACATGGTTTATAGCCTTTTCAGGCATCGAAGCTCTTTTTACCCTTTATGGCATAAACTTCCTTAAAGTGCAAACAAGCGCTGCCACGACATCATTTTTATTTATATCGGTTTCATTTTTGATATTTGCTATACCTGCCGGCATTATCGGAACAAAAATAGGCAAAAAAAAGACTATAACGATTGGGCTTGTGGGACTAATAGCAAGCTTTGCAGTAATAGTATTCTTGAGAAATCTGACGGTTATAAGGGCGCTGTTCCTGTTATGCGGACTCTTCTGGGCATTCATAAACATAAACTCATATCCGTATGTGACTGATATGGCTCCGAAAGGGCAGACCGGAACATACACGGGCTTTTATTATTTCTCATCATCTGTTGCTGCCATAATATCTCCCCCCCTGCTTGGAGCTGTCATCGATTTAATCGGATATAAATATATGTTCGTATATGGCATGGTATTTTTCTTAATATCGCTTTTGCTCTTCATCAATATAAAAAGTACCGGAGATAATAAACTGAATGAAAATATGGAACAAAATATAACATAGTTTAATATACTATAAATATCAGCATTATTCTCAATTGAAGGGGTTTAAATGAGCTCAGCAAAAAGCAGCAAAAGCGTCGATCTAAGTTATATAAAAAGAATCGTTTCAGAGGTTATGGGCGAAGAGCTCTGGAATGGGTTCTACGATGTAGTAACGACGGAACGTCCAAGGATCGATATGTATGACGATGGCTCCACCATAACCTTGATTGCCGAAGCGCCGGGTATTTTAAATCCCCAGGATGTATTGATTTCGGTTACCGGGAACAGACTGAATATCAGAGGAATATCAAAGGACAAATACCAGCGTAACAGGCCTGGCAAAACCTTAAAAAGCGAATGTCTGTATGGAGCATTCAACAGATTTATTGATCTGCCATGCAGTGTCGATGAAAATAACATAAAAGCTGTTTATGAAAATGGCATGCTGGAAATCGTAATACAGAAAACCAGCGGAACCGATGACAAAACAATCGAAATCGAATTTAAAAAGTAAAAAATTCTGCATATGGATTTTTATTTCAAGAGACTGCCTCGGAATAAAAAAATAATACAAAATATTGAGTGGCTTAATTTGTAAAGTCGATATATTGTATATAAAATTTATTTTGAGACAGCCTCTTTTTATATCTTATTTTTCCAATGTTCTTTCCACAATATTCTTCAAATAACTTTGATGTACCTGTATTACCCAGGCACAGTTTAATTTTTCTGTTATAATATCCTATTATATGAATAAAATATTATAAAAAATACAATATGTAAAATATGGTATTATTATATATAAGTGGATTTTGTTTATGCCAGGCATGCATTAATTTTGATGCGCCAGATTTACAGCCGGTAAATTTTATTATTTGAAGGAATGTGATATTATTGAGATTTAAAAAAGGTAAATATTCTATGATAACCTTTCTTCTTTTGCTCTTGGTATTATTTGTTTTATATAAAGAAAACGTGATATTTGTTAAGTATGCAGATCAGGCTGTGCTCATAGCCAAGACGGAAGAGAGCCAAACGTATAACTACAAGTTTCTCATGGATAAAAAGGTTGTAAATCTAAAATCAAAGGACAAGTCTATAAACATAAGGGACAGGGTAGTGAATTTTAAGTACAGAAACGATACTATTGTTGAACTCCTATCTGCTGTCAAACCCGTAAATGAGAAGGTAATGTCAAGACACAAGGATAAAATTGAGCTGGAATTTTCAGGAGATATCGGCTACTCAAATAATTTAAATGTATATAAAATATCAGGAGGTAATTTTTCAAATGCATCCACTTCATCGATCATCGTCGGTTCAGGCAATATAAGCGTATATAAAGATAAAAGAAATAATGCAAGAACAATAATAATCGAAGGTACTATGCAGGTGGACCACATTAGGGTCGGCCTCAAAAGTGATAATTTTCAATCCTTTATGCATGGTAAGCTGTCATTCATTTCAGACGATGGGGTCAAAGTAGAAGATAAAAAGGCAAAAAAAGTCTTTATTGCGGATGCCGATTCGAGAATAGACATTTCGCCTGAGGGAAACGGTATCGCTGTTTCCGATGGGACAAATAATATTGTATTTAAAAACAGAGTATATGTTTCATCAGTGAATGGTAATAGAATAAAAGTCCTGTCATATAAAAGAAGCTATGGATATCCGGACTATAAAGGTGTATTTGAAGTAACCCGGACAGGAGGTAAGCTGCAGCTTATCAACGAAGTGGATATCGAAGACTATCTGCATAGAGTCATACCAAGCGAAATGCCTTCCTCATTCGGGCTTGAGGCCCTCAAGGCACAGGCTGTAGCAGCAAGGACATATGCGATTTCAGACCTTTTAAGCGGAAGATATGCAGATATGGGTTTTCATGTGGATGACAGCACATTGAGCCAGGTTTACAATAATAACAGGGGCTCCAGCATTACAGATAAAGCAGTCGATGATACAAAGGGGATTGTTATGACATACGATGGGAATCTGGTGGATGCAAAATATTATTCCACTTCCCACGGCTACAGTGCCAGTGCAGATGAGATCTGGTCATCCAACGGGAAATTTCCAGGTACCAAAGTGCCATATCTTGCAGTCCAGAGTTTTTTGCTTAGCAATCAAAAATATGATCTTTCAAAAGAAGCCGACGCTCTTAAATTTTTTAAGGACTGGTCCTTAAAAAGTTATGATTTGAATTCACCATATTTCAGGTGGAAAGTAAATTTCACAAAGGACGAACTCAAGAATACAATAGAAAAAAATCTGCCTTTAATATATGAAGACCAAAAGGATTATATACTTACACTATCCGGCAATGAATTCAAAAGCATACCTATACCTGAAAAACCCCTTGGGGATTTGATGGATATCACTGTCTCAAAGCGCGGAGGAGGCGGCAATATAATGGAACTTATTATAAAGGGGAGCAGGGGGACTTACAAAGTTTTAAAAGAGCTTAATGTAAGATATGTAATACGCCCGAGAAAATCCGATACGGGTTCCGGCAGAGATATAGCAATAAAAAGGATAAAATCCGGTGATTTGATCAATAACTCCCTCCTTCCTTCAGCCTTTATGGTTTTTGATATTATAAAAGATTCAGAAGGGTCGATAAGCAATATAAACATTTATGGAGGAGGGTTCGGACACGGTGTCGGAATGAGCCAGTACGGGGCAGGATACCTTTCATCCAAAGGATATACATTTGATAAGATATTAAAAACATACTATCATGGTGTTACGATTCAACATATGCAATAAAAAAAGCCCTCTCGGGCTTTTTTTAAAACAACAATCCACCAAGCGCCAGCCCCGTTAGAAAAGGCAATCCAAAAAATGGCCTTCCAACTGGAAATGGGACAGGTCCCGGTGGGAAAAACGGTCTTGGACCAAAAAACGGCGGTCTCGGACCGAAATATGGCGGCCTTGGGCCGAAATACGGTCCGTAGAATGGCCCTGGACCAAATGGAGGCTGTCTGAACATCGCCTCATCATCTTCCGTATTATCCGATGCTTCGATATTATCACTTTCAGCCGGCAGTTCTGCTTGTGCCTGCGTATTATATGGACAGTAAGAACACGGGTAATACGACATATATGGATTATAGCCGGTCAGCATTAAATGTCCTCCTGAAAATTTATAATTACATTACAGTATATTACAGATACATTATATTTGTTACAATTATTTTCCAGTAAAATATATTTTATGAGGTCATTCATTTTACACTTTGAAATAAGTATATATAGATTATTTGAAGAATATTATGGAAAGAGCAATTAGCGGAAAGTCTTTAGAGTCTGTTAACGCATGTTCAGGATAAGCAGAATCATGTTTGAGCGTAACGAGTTTTGATTCTGCCCTGAACAAGTTTACAGACTCTAAAGACTGTGAGCTTAGCGATTGAAATAATATTCTTCAAATATAAAAAATACACCAATATGACTTTGAAATTATTATCTATTTACAACATTCACAGGAGTTCCTGATAAAAACTTTTGCAGATTATCCACAGCGATATTCATCAAACGAATTCTTGATTCCTTGGGGGCCCATGCAATATGCGGTGTTATAATGCAGTTTGGCGCATGCAGCAGAGGATTATCCATTTTTGGAGGTTCCTTTGACATAACATCCAAAGCAGCTCCTGCAACCTTTTTGCTCTTTAAAGCCTCCGCAAGATCTTCATCAACTATAAGAGGACCCCTCGATGTATTGATTATCATTACTCCATCTTTCATCTTCGAAATAGTATTTTTGTTTATTATACCCTTTGTGCTTTCAAAAAGCGGTGCATGAAGGCTTATAACGTCCGAATTTGTAAAAAGCTCATCGAGATTGGCATACTTCAGTGTATCGGATTCCAGCTCTTTTCTTATATGCATGTCATTTGCAATAACTTTCATCCCAAAAGCCTGTGCAATCCTTCCTACAGCTTGGCCGATTCTTCCGAAGCCAATAATACCCATAGTCTTTCCTGCAAGCTCTATTAGCGGATAATTCCAGAAGCAGAAGTCCTCGCTGTTTGTCCAATCACCATTCTTTACAGCTTCGCTGTGCATCCATACATGATGGCACATTTCGAGGAGCAGAGCAAATGTCATCTGTGCAACCGCCGTTGTTCCATATGTGGGTATGTTTGTAACAACAATCCCCAGTTCCTTTGCCGCTTCAACATCCACGATATTATATCCTGTTGCAAGTACTCCTATATATTTCAATTTAGGCATTTTCTTTAAGTCGGCCCTTGTTAAAGGTGTTTTGTTGACAAACACTATTTCAGCATCCCCGGCCCTTTTAAATAATATATCCTTGCCATCTTTCTCCACATTTGTACGGTCATATACGGTCAAGTCCCCAAGCTTTTCAAGCCCTTTCCATGAAAGGTCTCCGGGGTTTAAAGTATACCCGTCAAGAACTACTATCTTCATATATTGTGCCTCCCTTTTATAACCTCGCCCACGCAAGGTTCAATACTCTTTTTGCATTCGCTATAACCAAATCAGGATCTTCATCGCCGAAAGGTTTTACCTCAAAGCTGAATATCGGCCTCTTCTCCTGGTCAAAGAATCCGATATATTTTAAGACTTTCAAATACTCCGTAAGTTCGTCGACATCGTTTTCTCCTCCAGGGAATCCGAACCTTGGATGTGAATCACCATATCCGGGCAGTCCCTTATCCTTTACAACACAATTTCCCATATGCGCCTGCACTATATAATCCCTTATGGGAAGCAATGCCTGCTCTATTGTTTCATGGAGCATCGGTATGTGGCTTAAATCAACTAAAAGCCCGAAGTTATCATATTCTTCTCTTATTTCCTCAGCGAATCTTTTTGCAAGATCAACAGGTCCTATTAATGATCTTTTATCTACATCGTAGTCAAATACCTCAAGAGTTACCCTGAGATTGCCCTTACTTTTAGCATATTTACAAAGCTTTTTAACAGAATCTACAAGGGCTTTATATGCCTCTTCTTTTCTGCCTTCCTCATATTTACCGCTTAAAAAACCAAAACCCGATGCACCTATTTCATAAGCTTCGTCGATCCCTTCCTTTAATGTGGAAAGCGCCTTATATCTTCCGTCATCACTCAAATCATTTATATTAAGTCCGGTCGTGAGTAACCTCGGCTGCCCACCGTAAGCAACAGCAATGTGCGAAACTTCAGCCATCTTTTTAACATTTTTTCTTACATTACTGTCCTTTATCCAGCTAATCTCAACAGCATCAAAATAGTCATCAAGAGCTATCTTTCTGAATGTCTCCTCTATCGGGCCTTCACCTTTCATAACAGATGGATACGCCATAAAATGTATAAGACCCACCTTGCAATACTTATGTATAGATTCTAACATGCTATCCCTCCTAATTTTGTGTGGTTAAATGTAAGTTTTGTTGTTTTATTAAAATATATCTTTTCAAAGCAACAAAATACATCATCTAAGATAATTATACTATTATAATCAAAATATGCAAACCATTTTATTTTTCTTAATTCATCAAATTTCCAGTTTGTAATATAGACTATGCTATTTCGAACAACGGATGAGTGTTCAAAATAGCATAGTCATATTGTCCATACTAAATTCATATTACAAACATCGGTTTGAAAAGTCAAAGATTTTTATCATATACCAACGGTATTTCCCTGCCACAATATTTGCATCTTCCATTTTCGATGCCATCCATGCTTACGGTCAGATCCCTTTTTATCACAGTCTTTTTGCAGTTAGGGCAATAAGTGGAATTATCATACCCCCATAAGTTCCCAACATATACATAGTTAAGGTACTTCTTTGATTCCTCTTTAGCCTTGATAAGCGTATTCTCTGAAGTCGGAGCATTTGAAAGCTTATAATTCGGAAAATATCTTGAAAGATGGAGAGGTATATTTCTGTCTATGCCCGAAATCCAGCTTGCTATCCTGCCTATTTCTTCTATGTCATCGTTTAAATTCGTTACGACAAGCGTCGTTATTTCAACATGGCATTTTTTTGCTGCAATTTCGACCGTCCTTTTCACAGGCTCAAGAAGGCCTTTGCATATGTCCTTATAATATTTTTCTGTAAATCCCTTTACATCTATGTTCACAGCATCTATATACGGCAAAAGCTCATTTAAAGGATCCTCGTTTATAAACCCGTTTGTAACGAGAACGTTTTTTAATCCCTTTTTTTTTGCTGACTTTGCAGTCTCAAGCACAAATTCATACCATATTGAAGGTTCATTATAAGTATATGCGATGCCTATATTACCTTTTTCACTTGCAGCCAGGTCAACTAATTTTTCCGATGTTATAAACTGAGTTTGTGCATTTTCCTGGGATATTTCGAAGTTCTGACAAAAGCTGCATTTAAGATTGCAACCGACAGTACCGACAGAAAGTATTTTAGAACCCGGATAAAAATGATACAAGGGCTTTTTTTCTATGGGATCCATCGCGATGGCGGCAATTCTATTATAGTTTAATGTGAATAATTTGCCTCCCATATTCATCCTTACGGAACATGCGCCCTTAGATCCATCCTCTACCCTGCAATTATGAGGGCAAAGCTTGCATTGCACTCTATTATTTTCCAGTTTTTCATAGTATGCTGCCTCTTTCATATATATCACCTACCGATGCCTTGTAACTTCAAATTTTTCCATTGAATAGTTTTCTTCTTCATCTATTCTCCCCTTTTGGAGAGCTATGCTTATCTGGTCATCAACCGTGTCTACGCCTTCGATGTTTGGAAGCAGTAATCCCGATCTTCTGCCGCACCTTACGATAATGCCATATTTTTTTACATCCAACTCATCTTTTGATCTTACAGGCATTGATTTTTTAAGTATATCAACGGAATATATAATCTGATCCAGTTCCTCTTCTTCTACAGGGTAGAATCTTGGATCCTGGGTACCGGCGGATATCGCATTTCTGATTATTTCCTCGGCAATATTCGATCGCACTCCTTCTATTGTTCCAATACAACCTCTAAGCTGACCATTCTTTTTAAGGGACACAAATACTCCAGACCTATTTCTCGTCATTTCTGGAGGTAAACTGTCAGGTATATCCATAACTTTTCCTTCTCTTATGTAGTGCTCGAGGCTTTGCCTTGCAAGACTGACATATTCATCCTCCTTCTCTCTTATTTTTCTAACTCTTTCTTTCTTTAATTTAAAATAATCATCGACTTTTCTGTTCTTGTCATCCCGGTTTAACATATCAAATCCTGCGATACAGTAGCCTACTCCGAAAGGACCTTCATATGAATAAACGTGGCTTTTTACATCATATCCATCAAGAGTACCCATTGCAGTTATTATGGAACGGTAACCGCATTCACCGGCAGATTCTGTAAGATCCGCATCCATATTCATAATAGCGTCTACATCCATTTGCCTCAAGTATTCAACAATTTTTTCGTCAAACTCATGTCCCCTGGGTGAAAATCCTGCCGGCGCATCATGCGTTAATCTATGTGAAAGATCACCGCTTGCGATATATACCGCGTTTTCGCCGCATTCCTCTACTGCTTCCCGCACGATTCTGCCGAATTCATATAGTTCCTCATTTGACAGCAGCCCATATGTTATATGAACAAGCTTATAATTTCTGTATTTTTGATTGACAAAGTATAAGGGAACCATCGAACCATGATCAAGTTCATAGGGTATTCTGTATCTTTTGGGAGTATCTTCGTCTACTGAAGCAGTGGGTATATGATTTTCCGCAGATTTTCCAATTATTTTTGAAACGATATCGGAATCGATTTTATAATCATATCTCAGGTTATATGCTCCGAATCTTCCAAGATTACCTTTTATATATTCTCCAGTATTTATCGACATAGCATCATAAAATGAAGGCCCGTGTGGAGGGACTAAAATTATTATAACATCCGGCCTTAACTTTCCTATTTCTTCTGCGACTTTCCCGGCGGAATTCACAGTCGAAATAATTTCCCCTTCTTCGCCTCTTCCCACCTCATGCACCATGATTGGCGGGTGCGGCATTAAATAGGTTTTCAATAACTTGCCCATAAAACCACCTCTCATTTTCTTTTTAACCTTCGATTCGCTGAACCTAAAGGTTCACAATGCAGAGCGTGTTATTTATAATAAAATAGCGAATTACGAATTGAAGTTTTATTATATATTATTGACATTTTATTATATTTAATCAGCTTGATTTTACTACAAAAAAATAAATAAGTACACCCCCTGCCGCACGGGTGTACATTATTCGCTTCGCTCATCACATGCTTAATTCAGGTTTTGGCTCCGTAAAGAATCTTATAATTCCTATATACATGCTCCAGGCAATTTTTTCCTGATATTCTGGCAAAGAGAGGAGTTTTTCCTCCTCATCGTTTGATAGAAAACCACATTCTACAAGGACGGAAGGTATATTATTATCCTTCAGTATAAAATACTCCTTTGTGCTCTTCTCTATTCTGTCATTATTCCTGTTTAAAACGCGCTTCAGTTCTTGCTGCATTATCTTTGCAAGATGCTGGCTTATTTTTGAATTATAAAAGTAAAATACCTGTGCTCCATAATATTGAGATTGCGGAAAACTGTTTAGATGTATGCTTACAAGCATATCCGCATTGCTGTCATTTATTATCTGCTTTCTGTTCTTCATATCTTCCTTTTTTTTATTCGGGCTATCGACAGAATAAAGTCCGTTATCTTCCTCTCTTATCATTATTGCGACTCCTCCGCCCTCCTCTATATATTTTTTTAGTCTTTTTGCGATCTCAAGGTTTATATCTTTTTCCTTTGTGCCGTTTTTGCCGGAGGCGCCCGAATCCCTTCCGCCATGTCCTGCGTCTATGATTACCACTTTATTATTTACAGGGATGCTGAAACTGCCCTTTACCCTGCTGTAAATACTGTTCAATGCGACAATGATAAACACAGCCATTATCAAAAATGCTATCTTCTTTGCTAAAATACTCAAAATTATCCCTCTCATTATTTCATGCTATTAAAAAATTTATGCAAGGGATAAGCTAATTTATGATAAAAAAAAAGAGCAACAGCTCTTTTTTATCTTTTGGAAAATTGTGGTGCTCTTCTTGCTTTCTTTAAACCATATTTCTTTCTTTCTTTCATCCTCGGGTCTCTTGTGAGAAAACCGGCTTTTTTAAGTTCATTTCTCAAATCTTCATCAGCCTTTAAAAGTGCTCTTGCAATGCCATGCCTCAGTGCACCTGCCTGACCTGTAAAACCACCGCCATGTACGCTTGCATAAACATCGAATTTATCTAAAGTACCTGTAAGAGCTAATGGCTGTCTTACTACCATTCTTAATGTATCAAGACCGAAATACTGGTCAATTCCCCTTTTATTTATTGTTATGTTACCTTCGCCGGGCAACAACCTTACTCTTGCAATCGACTTTTTCCTTCTGCCTGTTCCTGTATATTGTACTTTTGCCATTATTTGTCCTCCCTTCGCCTCAATTACTTACCTGCACCTAAATCAAGAACTTCTGGTTTCTGTGCTTGATTTTCATGTTCAGGTCCTGCATATACTCTTAATTTTGTAATCATTTGCTTTCCCAAGGATCCTTTTGGAAGCATTCCTCTTACTGCCTCATAAACGGCAAATTCAGGCTTTTGAGCCAGCAGTCTTCTATAGGGAGTTTCTTTTAATCCACCGGGATATAAAGAATGATGCCTATACATCTTCTGGTCCAGTTTTTTACCTGTCAGAACGATCTTTTTTGCATTTACTATTATGACAAAATCACCTGTATCAATGTTAGGTGTATATATCGGTTTATTTTTTCCTCTAAGTATGCTAGCAACCTGAGATGCCAATCTTCCAAGGGTCTTTCCCTCTGCATCCACAACATACCATTTTCTATCGACATCTTCAGGCTTTGCTAAATATGTTGTCTTCATTTTTCTACCTCCTGTATTAATAAGAACAATATCTATCTCAAGGCCCGGGGCTAGTGGGTCTTTTTTGCACTATTTATAATTTTAATACAAGTACCCTGACGTGTCAAGGAATATAACGCAATCTTTCGGTTTTCAATATGAACTTGTCATGTTTTAAACACTTCATTTGCTGAATTCAAGTTCTATATATCAGTAATAAACACAGTCAAGGTATAATCCCTGCGGTGGTGCGGTTTTACCCGCTCTATTCCTGTCGCGGCTCTTTATTATGCCGTCTATATCATCCGGTCCTATTTTGCCCTTGCCGACATCTATCAATGTACCTGCTATTATTCTCACCATATTATACAAGAAACCGTCTGCTTCAATTTCCAGTTTTATAATATCACCGGTTTTTGTTATGCTTATGGATTTTACTGTCCTTATATTATTTTTTATGCTGCTTCCGGATGATTTAAATGCTGAAAAATCATGTGTTCCCAGGAAATACCCAGCAGCCTTTTTCATCTTTTCAACGTCTAAAAGCACGGGAACATGGGTGGTATACCTTCTATATATTGCAGAAGGGATCCTCCTGTTCAATATATAGTAACTGTATCTCTTACCCTTGTTCGAATACCTGCTGTGAAAGTTCTCACCGGCTTCCTCTGCACCTGTAACAACAATATCATCGGGCAATCTGCTGTTTATAGCCATCGGAAACTTGCCGCATGGTATTTTTGAATTCGTGAAAAAGTTTGCAACCATGCCTTTCGCGTGAACACCAGCATCAGTCCTGCTTGCACCTGTTAAACTGATCTTATGATTTACCGTATCTTCAATGGCTTTCTGCAATACTTGTTGTATTGACATACCATTTTTCTGCACCTGCCATCCGCAGTACTCTGTGCCGTCATATTCAATTATGATTTTAATATTTCTCATAAATATCGCACCTGTAAAAATATACTATAGACTCTTTAACCTATCAGCTTAGCGATTGAAATAATATTCTTCAAATATAAAATATGCGACTTTCTATCACTAACTTATTTTATAAATCTGCTATATATTGAAACAGCAGTAACCAAACATATAAAGCCCATTGCGATTATATCCCTTCGCTGTATTTTTAGCTGTTTCATCCGCGTCCTGTTCTCTCCGCCTCTGTAACACCTTGCTTCCATAGCCATTGCAAGGTCATCCGCTCTTCTAAATGAACTTATAAAAAGGGGTACAAGAAGCGGTACGAGATTTTTAGCCCTTTTTATGATATTGCCGGATTCAAAGTCAGCCCCTCTTGCCATCTGAGCTTTCATGATTTTATCTGTTTCATCCAGCAATGTCGGTATAAACCTTAAGGCAATGGTCATCATCATGGCAAGCTCATGAGCAGGTACCCCCATTTTTTTTAATGGATTGAGCAAATGTTCAATACCATCCGTAAGGGATATAGGCGATGTCGTGAGCGTCAAAAGGGAAGTCCCCGTAATAAGGAATACCAGCCTTAATACCATAAATCCGGCAAGATGGATGCCTTCTTTCGTAATCGTCAATGGACCTATCTTATAAATAACTGTACCTGTAGTTAAAAATATATTTATTAGTGCTGTAATTACAATTATCACAAAAATCGGTTTTAATCCTTTAAAGATGAATTTAATCGGTATTTTTGATATTATAATCGATATGATTATAAACAGCAAACCGGGAATATAACCTATAAAATTATTGACGATAAAGAGCGATACAATAAATATAAATGTAACTGTTATTTTAATCCTGGGATCTAATTTATGGACAATCGATTCCCCGGGTAAAAACTGTCCTATTGTTATATCCTTAATCATCTTTTCTACCCCTTAAATATTTGATTATCTCTCTTTTTGCTTCTTCTACAGTCAACACATCATCACTGACATTAATACCCTTCTCTCTCAGTCTTTTCATCAATAATGTCACCTGGGGTATGCCAAGTCCAATTTTAATGAGCATTTTGGACTCTTTAAATACCTCCCTTGGAGTGCCCGTTAATATACATTTTCCTTTGTTCATGACGATGATCCTGTCGACCAGTTTTGCGATATCTTCCATGCTGTGTGAAACCAGTATAACAGTCTTTTTATATTTATCATGCAGCATTTTTATTTCATTCAGTATTGAATCCCTGCCTCTTGGATCAAGCCCGGCTGTAGGCTCATCAAGTATTAATGTCTCGGGATCCATTGCAAGTACCCCTGCTATTGCGACTCTTCTTCTCTGCCCGCCGCTTAAATCAAATGGAGATTTTACCAGGCTTTCTTTGTAATCTAATCCAACCATTTTTAAAGCTTTTCTTACTTTATTGTCGATCATCTCATCACTCAGGCCCAGATTTTTCGGCCCGAAAGCGACATCTTTATATATTGTTTCTTCAAATAGCTGATACTCCGGATACTGAAAGACAAGTCCAACTTTTTGCCTTACAGCTTTTAGGTTGACTCCCTTTTTAGTTATATCGACATCATCTATAAATACACTGCCCGACTCCGGCTTTAACAATCCGTCAAAATGCTGGATAAGCGTGGACTTCCCTGAACCTGTGTGCCCTATTATCCCTATGAATTCACCATCTTCAATGTTTACCGATACATTGTCCAATGCTTTCGACTCAAATGGAGTGCCTTTCATATAAATGTAGTTTAAATTTTCCGTTCTTATTGACATAACTGCACCACCATTTCATCTATTGTGAGTGTATCAGGTGCAACATTTATTCCTTCTTTTCTCAGCTCAAATGCAAGTTCTGTCATCTGAGGCACGTCCAGACCAATCCTTTTTAAATCATCTACTCTTTGGAATACCTCTTTCGGAGTACCTGATAAAGCTATCTTTCCATTCTCCATAACGATTACCCTGTCAGCGTCAACTGCCTCTTCCATATAGTGAGTAATTAAAACTATCGTTATTCCTTCATCTTTATTTAGTTTTTTAATCGTATCGATTACTTCTCTTCGCCCCGATGGATCAAGCATTGCCGTAGGTTCATCAAGTACTATGCATTGCGGCTTCATGGCAAGGACTCCCGCAATCGCAACTCTTTGCTTTTGTCCACCTGAGAGTAAATGCGGAGCACGATTTTTATATTCCTCCATGCCCACTGCTTTTAAAGACTGATCCACCCTTTCCCTTATTTCCTGAGGCGGTATCCCCAAATTCTCCGGCCCGAATGCCGCATCCTCCTCTACTATTGTTGCAACTATCTGATTGTCCGGATTCTGAAAGACCATCCCTGCCGACTGCCTTATATTCCATAAATCTTTTTCATTATGGGTGTCAAATCCTCCTACAACAACTTTACCGGATGTGGGAATCAAAAGTGCATTTATGTGTTTGGCAAATGTCGACTTACCTGAACCATTGGGCCCGATAACAGCAACAAATTCGCCTTTTTTTATATTGATGTTTATATCCTTTAATGCAGCTTCATCCTGTCTCCCATCCTCTTTTTTATAGATAAATGTAAGGTCATTTGCTGTGATCATATCTTTCATTATTTCACCTTCTTGTGCCGCATACAGTAAATAAAACGGGACTAAGTTAACCGGACTATAATTACGCAATAACTTAATCCCTTAAATGTCGTATCACAGGTTTTAGTATCAGACAAGTTCCAGAATAACCATTTCTGCGGAATCACCACGTCTTGGCCCTTCCTTTAATATTCTGGTATAACCGCCTTTCTTTTCGGTATATTTCGGTGCCACCTTAGTAAATAAGTCGGTTACCACCTTTTCATCAAGTAAATATGAAATAACCTGTCTCCTTGCATGAAGGTCTCCCCTCTTAGCCAGTGTTATCATCTTTTCTGCTAAACTTCTAACTTCCTTAGCTCTCATCTCTGTTGTATGAATTTTACCATGTAGCAGAAAGCTTGTGGTAAGATTTCTTAACATCGCTACTCTCTCGTTGGTCGGACGGCCTAACTTTCTGTGCGCTGCCATATGTCTCCCCTCCTTTGTTACTCTTCACTTTGTTTTAAGCTTAAGCCTAATGCATCTAACTTTTGTTCAACTTCTTCAAGGGATTTCTTCCCTAAGTTTCTAACTTTCATCATATCTTCTTCAGTTTTCTGGGTGAGTTCTTCGACAGTATTTATTCCTGCCCTTTTCAGACAATTATAAGATCTCACAGAAAGATCCAGCTCCTCGATAGTCATATCAAGCACTTTTTCTTTTTTATCTTCTTCCTTCTCCACCATTATATTGACATCTGTCACATGGTCGGTTAAGGTCATAAATAACTTCAAATGCTCAATCAATATCTTTGCAGCTAAGCTTAATGCTTCGTCAGGCTTTATAGTACTATTAGTCCATATCTCAAATATAAGCCTATCATAGTCTGTTACCTGACCAACACGGGTATCCTCTACAGAATAGTTGACCCTTTTTACCGGGGTATAGATAGAATCAACAGGGATAACGCCTATAGGCTGGTTAGGCTCTTTATTCTTTTCCGAAGAAACATAGCCTCTGCCTTTATTTATATTGATTTCCATATATAATCTCGCATCTTCATTTAAAGTTGCGATATGGAGATCCTTATTGACTATTTCTACATCGCCTTCGGTTTTGATATCGCCTGCTGTTACCTCTCCTTCACCCTTTGCATCTATATACATTGTTCTAGGGCCCTCGCCATTTATCTTTAAAGCAAGCTCCTTTAGATTAAGAACCAGCTCAACTACATCTTCCTTTACCCCAGGAACTGTTGAAAACTCATGAAGTACACCATCTATCTTAATGGAAGTTACTGCTGCGCCTGGAAGAGACGACAATAATATTCTCCTTAATGAATTCCCAAGGGTTATGCCATAACCCCTCTCAAGAGGCTCTATGACAAATTTGCCATAGCTTCCATCCTCACTTGTCTCAACGCATTCTATTTTCGGCTTTTCGATTTCAATCATACTAATGAAACCCTCCTTCATAATTCGTTTAAAATTCTGAGGGCAATAATTCTACATCAATTATCTTGAATATAACTCAACGATAAGTGTTTCTTGTACAGGTATATCAATATCTTCTCTCTTAGGTTCAGCAACGACTTTTCCCTCTAAGCTTTCCATATTTACTTCAAGCCATTGAGGAACCGTTTTCGATACCTCAGCCAAAGCCTTGAACTTATCGATGTTTTTACTTGATTCTCTGACAGCTATTACATCTCCCACTTTTACCTGGTATGAAGGAATATTTACCTTACTACCATTTACTGAAAAATGTTCGTGTCTTACTAACTGCCTGGCTTCAGCTCTTGAATTTGCAAAGCCTAAACGGAATATAACATTATCCAGCCTCATTTCAAGCATTTTCAATAGGTTCTCACCTGTTATGCCTTTCTTCTTATCGGCTTTTCTATAATATCCTCTAAACTGTGTTTCAAGTATTCCATAAATCCTCTTTGCCTTTTGTTTTTCCCTGAGCTGTAAACCATAGTTTGAAAGCTTCTTTCTGCTCTGGCCATGCTGTCCTGGAGCATATGCTCTCTTAGCGACAGGACATTTATCTGAATAGCACTTATCACCTTTTAAATATAATTTTATACCTTCTCTTCTGCATAACCTGCAAACCGGTCCTGTATATCTTGCCATATCTGCACCTCCTTAAAGTTATACTCTTCTGCGTTTAGGCGGCCTGCAGCCATTATGTGGAATTGGAGTAACATCTTTAATCAAGCTGACTTCCAATCCTGCTGCTTGCAGGGATCTAATAGCCGCTTCTCTTCCTGCACCCGGGCCTTTAACATATACTTCAACTGTTTTTAAACCATGTTCTATAGCTGCTTTAGCAGCAGTTTCTGCCGCCATTTGAGCAGCATATGGAGTACTCTTCCTTGAGCCTTTAAATCCTAAAGCTCCGGAACTCGACCATGACAGTGCACTGCCTGTTGTATCGGTCAAAGTTACTATTGTATTATTAAAAGTGGATTTAATATGTGCTGCACCACGTTCTACATTTTTACGCTCTTTTCTCTTACGTACAATTTTTTTAGCTTTTGTAGTAGTTTGAGACGCCATTCATTTCCCTCCTTATTCCTTGATTTCCTTGCTCTTCTTAGCGCCGACTGTCTTCTTTGGACCTTTTCTCGTCCTTGCATTTGTCTTGGTCCTCTGCCCTCTTACCGGCAAACTTCTTCTATGGCGTATTCCCCTATAGCAACCAATTTCTATAAGGCTTTTAACGCTCATAGAAACATCCCGCCTCAAATCGCCTTCAACCTTATAGTTCTTATCTATATATTCCCTGAGTTTGTTGACATCGGCTTCCGACAGATCTTTCACTCTTGTATCAGGATCTACACCAGTTGCCTTCAATATCTTAATTGCCCTTGGTCTTCCTATACCGAAGATATAAGTCAAACCAATTTCTACCCTTTTTTCTCTCGGCAAATCAATCCCTGCAATTCTTGCCATTAAAAATTTACACCTCCTGGTATTTTTCATTTAGATTATTACTTGATTTATAAAATCAGAATTTCAGGATACCGGATAACCGGCACAGCCGCTCCCCGAAAAACTAATCATCCATATTATCCCTGTCTCTGTTTATGTTTAGGGTTTTCACAAATAACCATCACTTTACCATGCCTTTTTATTATTTTGCACTTTTCACATATACGTTTTACAGATGGTCTTACTTTCATGGCTTACCCTCCTTTACTTTGCCCTCCACGTTATACGCCCACGAGTCAGATCATAAGGCGACAGTTCAATGGTTACCTTATCTCCAGGAAGAATTTTAATAAAATTCATCCTTAACTTACCGGATATATGTGCGAGTACTTTATGTCCATTTTCTAATTCTACTTGAAACATTGCATTAGGTAGAGCTTCAATAACCGTGCCCTGCAACTCTATAACGTCTTCTTTAGACATAAGGTAATTATACCTCCTTACCATTTAATCCATTAATCAGGCCTAATTGTTTTAGTGAATTTTTTAAATCACTATTACTTACTTTGACATTATATTCGAATTTGTTTTTAATATCTTCGGCAACTAGATCCCGGATAATAACATGCTTTATTTTTTTCTTCTTAGGTTTTTCAATTTTTCTAAGATCTCCATCAGCAATCAGGACATATTCATTATCGATTATTCCAACGACTATAAAACATTTTTCTTTGTCTCTGCCGGCTTTAGAGTGTACTATCTGTCCCAAAACGATTCCCTCCGACTTCAAGTATATTCACCTCACTGACATAATATCGCCGCCATTATCATTCCTGCATGCTGTTTTTCATCTTTTTCAATTCATTTTATATATGATTCTATTTGCTTAGAATATTGCAGATATCACCAAATACTTTATCGATATCCTCTCCTCCATCAACTGAATACAAGATGCCAACCTGTGAATAATAATCAATCAAAGGAGACGTTTGTTTTTTATAAACATTCAGTCTTTCATTTACAGTTTCAGCCGTATCATCTTCACGCTGTATTAATCTGCCGCCGCATCTATCACAGATGCTATCCTTCGATGGCGGATTTAATAAAACATGAAAGCTTGCTCCGCAGGATGAACATACTCTTCTTCCGCTCAACCTTTCGACCAGAATTTTGGATGAAACATTTATATTAATAACATAGTCTATTTTTAAATCCATACTTATCAATATTTTATCCAAAGCTGCCGCCTGATTTACAGTCCGTGGAAATCCATCCAGCAAGAAACCGCTTTTGCAATCCTCTAATTTTATCCTGTTTTCAACAATGCCTACCGTGACATCATCGGGCACAAGCTGGCCTTTATCGATAAACTTTTTTGCTTCAATACCTAATCTAGTGTTATTTTTTATGTTTTCCCTGAATATATCACCCGTTGAAATATGTGGTATATCGTATTTTTTACTTATTCTTTTCGCTTGGGTACCCTTACCTGCTCCCGGAGGTCCTAAAAGTATAATTCTCATAGCTAAATCATCCCCAATTTTTTGTATGTTGAGTCATATTATAGAAATATTTTATCTAAGAAATCCCTGATAATTTCTCATTGTCATCTGGGCTTCCACCTGTTTTGCAGTCTCAAGAGCGACTCCAACCACAATCAATATTGAGGTGCCTCCAAAATAAAGACCTTTAAGCCCTGTATATTTATCCAGTAAATATGGTGTTAAAGCAATGATGCCTGCAAAAATACCACCTATTAATGTAATCCTGTTTACTATGGTCTGCACATAATCCATAGTTGGCTTCCCAGGTCTGATCCCCGGGACAAAACCTCCGTACTTTTTCATGTTATCGGCCATTTCTTTGGTATCGAAGGTTACTCCTGTATAAAACCATGTAAAGAATATAACAAGCAAAAAGTAAATCGTCAAATATATCCAGCTGCTTACGCTAAACCAACCGCCTGTAAGAAAAGCCTTCGTCCATGAAGCATCGGGGAAAAACGCTGCTATCGTCTGCGGGAACTGCATTATAGACATCGCAAATATAATCGCAATAACGCTGGACGAATTAACGTTTATCGGTATATGCGTGCTCTGTCCTCCGTACATTTTTCTTCCGACTACCTTTTTAGCATATTGGACAGGAACTCTTCTTTCAGCCATATCCATCGTTACAACTGCCGCTATCATAAAGATAATTAAAACAAGCAGCAAAATTACTTCCAGCCAGTTCGTAGTTTTTGTACTTAAAAGATTTCCTACAGTAGCGACCATACTTGGATATCTGGAAATAATACCTATAAAAATAATTAAAGAAATACCATTTCCAATCCCCTTGTCTGTTATTCGCTCACCAAGCCACATTAAAAACGATGTTCCTGCAATCAATGTTAAGATTATTATAAAAATATAAAAAGCACCGGTTTTAATCAATGCATTCTGATTCCTTAAAAGTAATGATATCGAAAATGCCTGGATCAAACCTAACACAATTGTACCATACCTTGTATATTGAGCAATCTTTTTTCTTCCCTCTTCCCCTTCTTTTTGCATTTGTTCCAGTTTGGGTATCGCAATCGCAAGAAGGCTGAATATAATCGATGAGTTAATATACGGTATGACACCCATGGCGAATATTGTAAAGTTTGCAAAGGCTCCTCCAGATAATATATCAAAGAACCCAAACAGCGAACCTCGTGATACCATCAGTTTGACTGCTTCCTTGTTAATATAAGGAACCGGTATAAAAGAACCGCCCCTGTATATAATAAGCATTAAAATGGTGAATAAAAATCTTTTTCTCAAATCAGGCATCTTCCATGCATCACGTATGGTTGACAGCATCTATATCACCTCTGCTTTTCCTCCAGCTGCTTCTATTTTCTGAGCGGCTGATTTAGTGAATTTGTGAGCTTTTACAGTTAACTTTCTAGTAATATCTCCATTTCCTAATATCTTAATGCCGTCCAAACTTTTCTTTATTACTCTTTTTTCAAGAAGCACTTCAGGAGTAACAACAGTGCCTTCCTCAAATATATTCAAATCTGATAATTTTACTTCTTCATATTCTTTGCTGAATATATTGGTAAAGCCAACCTTTGGAAGCCTTCTGTGCAGTGGCATCTGTCCTCCTTCAAAACCAGGCCTTACACCACCGCCTGAACGTGAATTCTGACCATTCTGGCCTCTTCCGGCTGTCTTCCCCTGTCCGGTACCGGTACCCCTGCCTCTTCTTTTAGTCTTCCTATTGGTACCCGGTGCCGGCTTAAGTTCATAAAGCTTCATGTGCTTGCACCTCCTTAATGTTTTGCTATACTATCTAATATTTTACTGTATTTCTTCAACTTTTAAAAGATATCCTATCTTCTTTATCATACCTCTGACTTGCGGAGTATCTTCAAATTCAACGGTTTTATTAATTTTTCTTAAACCTAACGCACGAGCCGTAGCTATATGGTCATCCTTCCTGCCTATAAGGCTTTTAACCAATGTGATCTTAAGTTTTGCCAAAGTTATCACTCCTAACCCAATATCTCTTCCACAGTTTTACCTCTGAGTTTTGCAACGTCTTCGACTGTTTTTAACTTTGAAAGCCCGTCAACTGCAGCATTTATTACATTTTTGGGATTACTTGAGCCCAGGGATTTTGCCCTGACATCCTTTATACCTGCCAACTCAAGAACAGCACGCACAGGACCTCCTGCAATAATTCCCGTACCTTCTTTAGCAGGCATTATAAGAACACTGCCCCTATCATACTTACCCATTATACTATGTGGAATTGTATTACCCACTATTGCAACATGAATCAGATGCTTCTTCGCATCTTCAATACCCTTTCTTATTGCTTCCGGAATTTCAGTCGATTTTCCGGTACCAACTCCTACATGACCATTGCTATCGCCAACTACAACAAGAGCAGCAAATCTAAAATTACGTCCGCCCTTTACAACTTTGGCAACACGGTTTATAAATACTACTTTTTCTTTTAGGTCAAGGTTGCTAGGATCTATTCGCATTAATTTCCCTCCTTAAAAATCAAGTCCTGCCTGTCTTGCAGCTTCTGCAAGTTCTTTTACTCTTCCATGATATATATATCCGCCTCTGTCAAACACAACTTTCTTTATTCCTGCTTCTATTGCTTTCTTAGCAATTAGCTCTCCGACTGACTTTGCGGCTTCCTTATTGCTCCCAACCGCCAGTTTATCTTTTAATTCTTTATCGAGACTGGATGCGGCAACTAAAGTTTTCCCCAATTCATCATCTATTATTTGTGCATATATGTTTTTTTCACTTCTGTATACGTCAAGTCTTGGGCGCTCGCCAGTACCGCTTATTTTAGCCCTGACTCTCTTATGGCGCATAAGCCTTTCTTCATTGCGTACAGACTTATTCAGCACTCTAATCTCACTCCTTTCTACTTCTTACCGGTCTTGCCTTCCTTGATCTTCACACGTTCATTCTCATACCTTATACCTTTGCCTTTATAAGGTTCAGGAGATCTTATATCCCTTATCTTTGCCGTGATTAAACCAACAAGCTCTTTGTCATTGCCTTTAATGATGATCTTATTCGCAGCAGGTGTTTCAAAAGTAACTCCCGGAACCTCATCCACCTCTACAGGATGTGAAAAACCTAATGTCAAAACTAATTTTTTACCCTGCATCTGAGCACGATATCCAACACCGACAAGATCAAGTACCTTTTGAAAACCATCTGTTACTCCAACCACCATGTTCCTTATTAAAGCTCTGGTAAGCCCATGAAGTGCTTTATGTTCTTTATCATCGCTCTGTCTTTTAACTATAACTTTTCTTTCATTTTCGTCGACATTAATGATTATATCTTTATGCATTTCCCGCTTTAGTGTACCTCTGGGACCAGCCACAGTAACTACATTGTTCCCATCTACTGTAACTTCAACCTTATCAGAATACACAACAGGAAGTTTACCAATCCTTGACATCGTTGCACCTCCTACTCAATCGATAAATTACCATATATAGCAAAGAACTTCTCCTCCCAAGCCTTCTTTTCTTGCCTGCTTATCTGTCATTATTCCCTTCGATGTCGATATTACGGCAACACCTAATCCTCCAAGCACTTTAGGAACGTCTTCCTTGCTTACATATACCCTAAGCCCGGGTTTACTGATTCTCTTTAATCCACTTATTACTCTTTCTTTGTTAAGATCATATTTCATCGTCACTCTCAATATCGGAACCGAACCGCTTTTTAAATCCTCTATATTCTTGATAAATCCTTCCTCCAACATTATATTGGCTATTGCCCTCTTTACGTTAGAGGCCGGAACATCAACAGTTTCATGCCTTACTACATTCGCATTTCTGATGCGTGTTAGCATATCAGCAATCGGGTCAGTCATAACCATTATTTCTGCCTCCTTTCAATCAATAGGAATTACCAACTTGCTTTCTTGCATCCAGGAATTTCTCCTTTATATGCCATTTCTCTAAAGCAAATACGGCATATACCGTATTTTCTCAATACCGCGTGGGGTCTGCCGCAAATTCTGCATCTCGTATATGCTCTAGTCGAGAATTTCGGCTCTCTTTTCCACTTTTCAACTAATGATTTTTTTGCCACATTCTTACCTCCTTCAATTATGAAGCAAATGGCATCCCGAGCAATTTTAACAGCTCACGTGCTTCTTCATCGGTTTTTGCACTTGTTACAAATACTATGTCCATCCCTCTTACTTTATCAACTTTATCATATTCGATTTCAGGAAAAATCAACTGTTCCTTAACGCCAAATGAATAATTACCTCTTCCGTCAAATGCTTTCTCAGAAACACCTCTGAAATCTCTAACCCTTGGAAGGGCTACGCTTAAAAATTTATCAGTGAATTCATACATTCTCGTTCCTCTTAAGGTGACCTTACAGCCAATCGGCATCCCTTTTCTCACCTTAAAGTTAGCAATAGATTTTTTTGCTTTTGTTATAACAGCTTTCTGCCCTGTGATTGTCGCAAGGTCTGAAGCAGCGCTATCTAAAGCTTTTGGGTTCTCTCTTGCATCGCCTACGCCCATATTCAGAACGACCTTTTCAAGTTTTGGAACCTGCATAGGGCTTTTATATCCAAATTTCTGCATCAAAGCAGGAATAATTTCCTTTCCGAATCTTTCTTTAAGCCTTGGAACCATGCCCTTTTCCTCCTTTCACGCTATTTGTTTTCGATTATTTCACCGCATTTTACACATTTTCTAACTTTTGTACCATCATTTAATACTTCGTTTCTTACCCTTCTGGCTGCGGCACAATTAGGGCAATATAAGGCTACTTTTGATGAGTATATGGGAGCTTCCTTATGGATGATGCCGCCCTTCTTTTCTTGCTTGCCCGGTTTCTCATGCTTTGCTACCACATTGACTCCTTCAACTACAACCTTGCCTTCAGTCCTTAAAACTTCTACAACCTTGCCTTTTTTATCTTTATCTTTGCCGGAAAGTACAACTACCGTATCTCCTTTTTTAACATGAACTTTTTTTAATGCCATCTAAGCCACCTCCCCGTTTATAATACTTCTGGAGCAAGCGAAAGTATCTTTGTAAAATCATTTTCCCTGAGCTCCCTTGCAACAGGTCCGAATATACGGGTCCCTCTTGGCTGTTTATCATCTTTTATTATAACTGCTGCATTTTCATCAAACTTTATATATGAACCATCCGAACGCCTTTTACCCTGGACAGTCCTTACTATTACGGCTTTTACGACTTCGCCCTTTTTGACAACACCTCCGGGTGTTGCGCTCTTAACGCTGGCAATTATTATATCGCCGATATTTCCTGTTTTCCTTTTAGAACCGCCTAAAACCCTTATACACATAATCTCTTTGGCGCCTGAGTTATCTGCTGCTTTTAATATGCTCTGCTGTTGAATCATAGATGTACCCTCCTTTCAACTTCAGGAATTATTGCGCCTTTTCCATTATTTCAACAAGCCTCCACCTTTTCTCCTTGCTTAAAGGTCTTGTTTCCATTATCAAAACTTTATCGCCGATTTTGGCTTCATTATTTTCATCATGCGCTTTAAATTTTGAAGTTCTATTGATTATTTTTCCAGTAACTGAATGCCGCACTCTTGTTTCGACTGCAACTACAATTGTCTTATCCATCTTGTCGGAAACTACTCTTCCAATTCTGGTTTTTCTGAGCGCTCTTTCCATATGAGCGAACCTCCTTTCATTATGCACCAAGAGACTTTAACTCCTTTTCTCTGATAATTGTCTTTATTTGCGCTATAGATTTCTTAACTTCACGAATCCTCATTGGGTTTTCAAGCTGCCCTGTCGCTAACTGGAACCTCAGATTGAAAAGCTCATGCTTTAGTTCATCAACTTTATTTTTAAGCGTTAAAATGTCATTTCCTCTCATCATTTCCAGATCATTAGCTTTCATCGCTTTCACCACCCATTTCCTCAACATCTGACCTTCTTACAAACTTGCTCCTTATAGGAAGTTTATATGATGCTAACCTGCAGGCCTCTTTGGCTTCTGCCTCGCTGGTACCTGATATTTCGAACATTACCCTGCCTGGTTTCACTACCGATACCCAGTATTCAGGCGAACCTTTTCCTGAGCCCATACGTGTTTCAGCAGGTTTTACAGTAACAGGTTTATCAGGGAAAATCTTTATCCAGATTTTACCGCCTCTTTTTAAATATCTTGTAATAGCAATTCTGGCAGCTTCTATTTGCTGGCTTGTGATCCATGCAGGTTCCAATGCGACCAAACCGTAGTCACCATATGCTAAAGTATTGCCTCTCATAGCTTTACCTTTCATTCTGCCGCGCTGTACTTTACGACGCTTTACTCTCTTAGGCATTAACATAGTATAGTATTCCTCCCTTCTTACTTGTTGGCAGCTTTCTCTTCTTCAGTCTTTGTATTACTCTTTTTAGGTTTCGGAAGAACTTCACCTTTGTATACCCATACCTTCACTCCAATTTTGCCGTATGTCGTATCTGCTTCTGCAAACCCGTAATCAATATCTGCTCTTAACGTCTGAAGTGGAATCGTTCCCTCATGATATCCTTCTCTCCTTGCAATTTCAGCGCCTCCAAGCCTTCCTGCGCAAACTGTCTTAACTCCCTTGGATCCCGCTCTCATTGCACGGTTTATAGCCTGTTTCATTGCTTTCCTGAAAGATATCCTTTTTTCAAGCTGCGATGCAATATTTTCTGCAATCAGCTGAGCGTCAACTTCAGGATTCTTTACTTCAATAATATTTATCAATACATTTTTACCAGTTAATTTTTCTAATTCTTTCTTAATCGAATCTACGCCTTCACCGCCACGTCCTATGACAATTCCCGGTTTAGCCGTATAAATATTGATTTTAACTCTATTTGCTGCCCTTTCAATTTCGGTCTTCGATATTCCGGCAGTATAAAGTTTTGACTTTATATATTTTCTTATCCTATTATCTTCAACTAAAAGGTCTGCAAAATTACGATTGCTTGCATACCATTTAGCATCCCAATCCTTTATAACACCGACCCTAAATCCATGCGGATGTACTTTCTGACCCAATATATATCCCTCCTTTATGCTCTTTCTCTTTCTTTTACGACAACAGTTATATGACTGGACCTCTTATTAATCCTGAATGCCCTGCCCTGTGCATGAGGCTGGAATCTTTTTAAAATCGGTCCTTCATCTGCATAAGTCTTAGCAATGTATAAATTATCCGGATTCATTTCGTGGTTATTTTCCGCATTTGCTACAGCTGACTTTATGACTTTAGTCACTATTTCGGATGCGGACTTCGGCGTAAACTTTAATATTGCTAATGCCTCTTTTACATCTTTACCTCTTATAAGCTTTAAAATTATATTAACTTTTCTTGGAGATATTCTCACATATTTGGCTATAGCTTTAGCTTCCATTACTTTACCTCCTTTACAAGGTTATTTCAATTCTGTAGATTTCTCGACATGAGCGCCGTGCCCTTTAAACGTCCTTGTCGCAGCAAACTCACCTAATCTGTGTCCTACCATATCTTCTGTTATATAAACTGGAACATGCTTTTTACCATCATGTACGGCTATCGTGTGTCCCACCATCTGGGGGAATACCGTTGAGCTTCTTGACCAGGTTTTGATTACCTTTTTCTCGCCTTTTTTGTTCATATCGACTATCTTTTTAAGCAGCGACTCTTGAACAAAAGGTCCTTTTTTTAGTGATCTGCCCAAATTACTTGCCTCCCTTCATTAAGGTTATCGATTTCTACTTATCATTTTTACGCTTGATTATAAATCTGCTGGAATATTTATGATGTTTTCTCGTCTTATATCCTAATGCAGGTTTGCCCCAAGGCGTCATCGGTCCCGGATGCCCTACAGGTGCTTTACCTTCACCGCCACCATGAGGATGGTCTACAGGGTTCATAACGGACCCTCTAACTGTTGGCCTTATGCCCATATGCCTTTTCCTGCCGGCCTTGCCTATGTTTATGATCTCGTTGGTAGCATTCCCGACTGTACCTATCGTCGCTCTGCATTCCAGCCTTACCATCCTGACTTCTCCGGAAGGCAGCCTTATCTGCGCATAATCTCCTTCTTTAGCCATCAACTGTGCGTTATTTCCCGCCGCTCTAACGAGCTGGCCTCCTTTTCCTGCTTTCAATTCAATATTATAAATAAAAGTACCCACAGGTATACTCTTTAAAGGAAGAGCATTTCCTGTCTTTATGTCAACATTTTCGCCGGATATCACCGTATCGCCGACTTTAAGCTCTTCAGGCGCTACGATATATCTTTTTTCTCCGTCCGCATAATTCAATAATGCAATATAAGATGTCCTGTTTGGATCATATTCTATAGAAGCGACTTTTGCGGGTACTCCGTCTTTATTCCTTTTAAAATCAATTAATCTATACTGTCTTTTATTTCCACCGCCTATATGGCGAACTGAAATCTTACCCTGTGCATTTCTCCCACCAGTTCTCTTTAACGAAACCAGAAGAGATTTCTCAGGTTTGGTTTTTGTAATCTCTTCATATGTCGAAACGGTCATTCCTCTTCTTCCTGGTGAGGTAGGTTTATATGCCTTTATAGCCATCTAAATTCCCTCCTTCTGTAGCCCTATTTAGACTGAAATAGTTCGATCGTTTTGCTATCCGGAGTCAATGTGACTATTGCCTTTTTCCAATCCGGCCTCTTGCCGACATGAACTCCGACTCTTTTTTCTTTCCCGGGTATATGCATTGTTGCTACCCTTTGTACTTTAACACCGAATATTTTTTCTACGGCATTTTTTATTTCTATTTTATTTGCATTTATGTCAACTGCAAATGTGTATTTCCTGTTACCCATCGCAGCCATACTTTTCTCAGTAACTATCGGTCTTTTAATAACATCATAGATACTTTCCATTATGCCAGCACCTCCTCCACTTTGGATACGGCTTCCTTGGTTATAATAAACTTATCATATTTCAATATGTCATAAACATTGAGATTGTTTACAGGAAGTACTGCTGCACCTTCAATATTCCTCACCGATTTATAAACAGCATCGTCTTTTACAGGAACAACTATCAATGCCCCTTTAGCATCGAATGATTTTAGCATATCCGAAACAACCTTTGTTTTTGGTTCATCCAAAGATAATTGATCGAGCACTATTATTTCTTTATCATTAACCTTCGATGAAAGCGCTGACTTCATTGCAAGCCTTTTAATTTTCTTTGGAAGAGTATAACTATAGTCCCTAGGCTTTGGAGCAAACACCACACCGCCATGTATCCACTGTGGTGACCTGATTGATCCCTGTCTTGCACGGCCGGTACCCTTTTGCCTCCAAGGTTTGATGCCTCCACCTGAAACTTCTCCCCTTGTTAGTGTGGATTGGCTCCCTTGTCTTTTATTTGCAAGCTGCATCTTCACGACCTGATGTACAGCCTCTTTATTTACTTCTACTGCAAATACATTATCCGCAAGTTCTATTTCTCCTACTTGTTCACCCTTTATATTATATAAAGCTGATTTAGGCATATTGCATCCTCCTTTCCATAATACTATATAGCTTTAACAGAATCCTTGATCAAAACCAGACCTTTTTGGGGTCCAGGAATTCCGCCTTTTATAAGTATCAAATTTTTCTCTGCGTCTGCTCTTACAACTTCAAGGTCCAAAACTGTAACATTTTTATTCCCCATATGCCCAGGCATATGTTTATTTTTAAATGTTCTGGATGGAAACGAAGATGCTCCCATGGAGCCAACCGCCCTGTGATATTTAGAGCCGTGCGCCATAGGACCTCTGTGAGCATTCCATCTTCTAATTGTCCCCTGAAATCCCTTTCCTTTAGAAACCCCGCTGACATCTACCTTTTCGCCCTTTTTGAAAATGTCTGCCTTTATTACATCACCGGCATTCATGTTTTCAGTATTTTCAAGCCGAAGCTCTCTTAAAAACCTCTTGGGGGATATATTTGATTTCGCGAAATGACCCTTCATGGGCTTATTTACCAGTTTATCCCTTACATCCTCAAATCCTACCTGTAAAGCATTATAACCATCTTTTTCAGCTGTTTTCTTTTGAACTACAAAGCATGGTCCTGCAAGTACAACAGATACTGGTATAGCTTTACCTGATTCATCGAAAATCTGTGTCATACCAATTTTTTTGCCAATTATTGCTTTTCTCAATTAACTACACCTCCTAAACGTATTAGCGGATCGCAATAGCGGTCATAATAGTTCTCAAATAACGAATCTATCGGACACTATAATTTAATTTCTATGTCAACACCTGCAGGAAGATCTAATCTCATTAAAGCATCAACCGTCTTCGGTGTTGGGCTTAATATATCAATCAGCCTTTTATGGGTTCTTATCTCAAACTGCTCTCTTGAGTCCTTATATTTATGGGGTGCTCTAAGTACTGTAACCGTATCTTTTTCAGTAGGCAGTGGGATAGGGCCTGAAACCTTTGCACCGGTCTTCTTAGCAGTATCAACAATCTTTTCAGCCGATTGATCGAGTATATCGTGGTCAAAAGCCTTTAATCTGATCCTTATTTTTTGATTTGCCATTTTTACAACCTCCTTCATCATCGCACGCTTAAATTCTTACGTACGACATGGAATAACCGTACACTGTACCAGGTGTTTCATTAAAACAGCAAAAAAAATCACCTCTACGGTATTATTCCCCGTCGCCCGATTACTTCTTCGGACATTCTCCACAAGAATTCCCTGAAAAATCAGCAACCTCTTGCTTCATAGCAGTCCACACAATTACAACTCTTATATTTTACTACATGTCACAACATAAAACAAGAGTTTATACTACAAAAAGTTTCGACTCGTAATATGAACTCTATGTTATTTTGAACACTCATTCATCGCTCAAAATAACATAATCCTAATTTATGCCTGATTTCAAATTGCGAATTGAAAACTACAAAAACTTCAATTCGTTAAACCTTCTGTTTGTAAAAAATTTCATTTATAAAATTATGAATTACTGTACACAAAAAGTAGCAATAGAAAGAGGAATTATATTCCTCTTTCCTTACTATCTGCATCTTTAATATTATTTATCAAGGATTTCGGAAACGACTCCCGCTCCAACCGTATGTCCGCCTTCACGGATAGCAAACCTTAATCCTTCTTCCATAGCTATGGGTGTGATCAGTTCAACTTCCATCGTGATATGATCTCCAGGCATAACCATCTCTACTCCTTCAGGTAACTTTATCGTGCCTGTAACATCTGTTGTCCTGAAATAAAACTGCGGCCTGTATCCGTTAAAAAATGGGGTGTGTCTTCCTCCCTCTTCTTTCTTAAGCACATATACCTGGCCTTTGTAATGCATGTGCGGATGAACTGTACCCGGCTTTGCCAGTACCTGACCTCTTTCTATCTGCTCCCTGTCAATGCCTCTCAGCAAAGCTCCGATATTGTCCCCTGCCTGCGCCTGGTCCAAAGTCTTCCTGAACATCTCAACCCCTGTTACAACTGACTTTAGCTTCTCACTCTTCAGTCCTACTACCTCTACTTCGTCGCCGACTTTTAATGTCCCTCTCTCAACTCTTCCTGTTGCTACTGTCCCACGTCCTGTAATTGTAAATACATCCTCTACTGGCATCAGGAACGGCTTGTCGGTTTCCCTCTTCGGCGTCGGTATATATGAATCTATTGCATCCAATAAATCATATATGGGTTTCGTCCATTTCGGATCATCCGGGTTCTCCAACGCTTTTAATGCTGAACCTACGATTATCGGTGTCTTATCCCCTGGAAAACCATATTCATTCAGCAAATCCCTTACTTCCATCTCCACTAGTTCGATAAGCTCCGGATCATCTACCATATCCGATTTGTTAAGAAATACTATGATGTATGGTACTCCAACCTGCCTCGCTAAAAGTATGTGCTCCCTTGTCTGCGGCATGGGTCCATCTGCTGCTGATACCACAAGTATCGCACCATCCATTTGTGCCGCTCCGGTAATCATGTTCTTTATATAATCTGCATGTCCCGGGCAGTCAACATGGGCGTAGTGCCTTTTATCAGTCTCATACTCAACATGAGCCGTGTTTATTGTTATTCCTCTTGCTTTTTCCTCAGGGGCCTTATCGATTTCGTCATATTTTGTTGCCTGTGCTCTACCCGATTTTGCTAAAACATAAGTTATAGCAGCTGTCAAAGTAGTCTTACCATGATCAACATGGCCAATAGTTCCAATATTTACATGTGGTTTGGTTCTTTCGTAATGAGCTTTCGCCATTTTATATCCTCCCTTAGCATTTATTTTAATATATTTAATTAATTTAACCTGCTTTGCAGTTTAAATTTGAGGAAATGTTTTTAACCACTTCGCTATAATCCAAAAATAACATTTAGCAGGTTTAAAACCTGTTTATCCCAACCCATAGGGTTAGTCTATTTATCGCCGACAATTTTATCTGCGATATTTTTCGGCACTTCTTCGTAATGATCGAATTCCATAGAATAAATCCCTCTGCCCTGAGTTCTGGATCTCAATGCAGTAGCATATCCAAACATCTCAGCAAGAGGAACAAAACCTCTTATAATCTGAGCTCCTGCTCGTGACTCCATACCTTCTATTCTGCCTCTTCTTGAATTCAAATCGCCGATAACATCGCCCATATATTCTTCAGGCACCGTTACTTCAACTTTCATTATAGGCTCTACAAGCACAGGATCCGCTTTTCGCATTCCTTCTTTAAATGCCATGGATCCAGCTATCTTAAATGCCATTTCCGACGAGTCTACTTCATGGAATGATCCATCGACAAGTGAAGCTTTTACATCGATTACGGGATATCCGGCAATTATTCCACTTTCCATTGCACTTTGAATACCATTGTCAACTGCAGGAATATATTCTTTAGGAATCACACCGCCGACTATCTTATTTTCGAATTCATAGCCTGCTCCCCTATCCTTGGGTTCCAGTTCCAGCCAAACATGGCCGTATTGTCCATGTCCGCCCGTCTGCCTTATAAACTTTCCTTCAACTTTAACATGCTTTCTGATAGTCTCTTTATATGCAACCTGGGGCTTACCTACATTCGCCTCTACCTTAAATTCTCTCATCAATCTATCTACAATTATCTCCAAATGTAGTTCTCCCATACCCGCAATTATTGTCTGCCCTGTTTCTTTATCGGTATATGTTTTGAACGTCGGATCTTCCTCTGCCAGTTTAGACAAGGCAATGCCCATCTTTTCCTGGTCTGCTTTAGTCTTTGGCTCTATCGCAACCCTGATAACGGGTTCAGGAAATTCCATCGATTCAAGCAGTATCGGTTTTTCCTCGGAACATAATGTGTCGCCGGTAGTCGTCTCTTTCAGTCCTACAGCAGCAACAATATCTCCCGTCCTTACCTCAGTTATATCCTCTCTATGGTTTGCATGCATCCTGAGTATGCGTCCCAATCTCTCTCTCTTATTCTTTGTGGAATTGTAAATATAAGAACCCGCCTGTACAGCACCGGAATATACTCTAAAATATGCAAGTTTACCAACATACGGATCCGACACAATCTTGAATGCCAGAGCTGAGAACGGTTCGTCATCATCAGCCGGAATATCTACTTCCTCCTGAGTATCCGGATCGATTCCCTTTACAGGTGGTATATCGACAGGCGAAGGTAAATAATATATAATCGCATCCAGTAAAGGCTGGACTCCTTTATTTCTATAAGCTGAACCGCATAGAACGGGTGACATCTTACCGTTTATCGTAGCATATCTTATAGCCTTCCTTATTTCATCTTCCGTAATTTCTTCACCATCAAGATATTTCTCCATGATGTCTTCATCAAAATCAGAGACGGCCTCTAAAAGCTTATTTCTATATTCCTTCGCAATAGCTTTTAAATCATCAGGTATTGCAGTTTCTTCACTTTTGGTTCCAAGGTCGTCAATATATATAATCGCATCGTTTCTTATTAAATCAACTACACCCTTAAATGTATCTTCCTTCCCTATAGGGATCTGTACCGGAACCGCATTTGCATGAAGCCTATCCTTCATCATCTTTACAGCATTAAAGAAATCGGCTCCCATTATATCCATTTTATTTACAAATGAAATACGCGGCACATCATACTTATCGGCCTGACGCCATACTGTTTCAGATTGAGGTTCGACCCCGCCTTTAGCACAGAAGACTGCCACTGAACCATCGAGAACACGAAGTGATCTTTCTACTTCAACTGTGAAGTCTACGTGCCCCGGCGTGTCTATAATGTTTATATTATAACCTTTCCAATGGGCTGTTGTAGCTGCCGAAGTTATGGTTATCCCACGCTCCTGCTCCTCCGCCATCCAGTCCATGGTAGCCGTTCCATCATGCACCTCACCCATTTTATGAGTCTTTCCGGTATAAAAAAGAATCCTTTCTGTTGTTGTAGTTTTTCCTGCATCTATATGAGCCATTATCCCTATATTTCTAACTTTATTTAATGGAATCTGCCTAGGCACAGTATTCCTCCTTCCTAGCTTTAATCGCCGTTATAGTTCTCAAAAGTCCAACAAAAGCTATTAGCCTTCGCACAAAAATAGTGCAATTCATACGACTTAAATTGAGTATTTTTACCATCTGTAATGTGCAAATGCCTTGTTAGCTTCAGCCATCTTATGAGTTTCTTCCCTTTTCTTAACCGCATTTCCGGTATTGTTTGAAGCATCTATAATCTCAGATGCCAATTTATTTCTCATGTATTTATCCCCGCGTTTTCTTGCAGCATCAAGCAACCACCTGATACCAAGCGTCTGCTTTCTATCCGGTCTTACTTCTATCGGGACCTGATAAGTAGCGCCCCCTATACGTCTTGCCTTTACCTCAAGTATAGGCATAACATTATTCATTGCTGCTTCAAAAACTTCAATAGGCTCTTTTCCCGTTTTTTCCTTTACGATGTCAAAAGCACCATAACATACTTTTTGGGCAACACCCTTCTTCCCGTCCTTCATAATGTTATTTATCAATTTCGAAACAACTTTATTATTATAGACAGGATCAGGCAATACATCTCTCTTTGAAACAAATCCTTTTCTTGGCACTTGTCTTCCCTCCTTAATATTAATTTTACATCATCGGTACTCGGCATTATCTGCCGCCAGTGCTCTGTACATCCGCAAAATATAATATATATATAAACTTGCTCCGCACAAAAGCACCTCTATATCATAACACCCTGGTTATGATATGCTATTTCTTAGGTTTTTTTGCACCATACTTGGATCTACCCTGCTTTCTGTCTGCGACTCCGGCTGTATCCAGAGTGCCTCTTACGATATGATACCTTATTCCAGGAAGATCCTTTACCCTTCCGCCTCTTATCAATACGACGGAGTGTTCCTGAAGATTATGCCCTATTCCAGGTATATAACAGGTCCCTTCAATACCATTCGTAAGCCTTACTCTTGCTACCTTTCTTAATGCAGAATTTGGCTTTTTGGGAGTCATGGTTTTTACAACTGTACATACGCCTCTTTTTTGAGGGCATTCTTTAAGTGCGGGAGCAGTAGCTTTTTTAGTCACTTTTTTCCTACCTCTTCTAACTAACTGATTAATTGTCGGCATTTGCACACCTCCTTTCAAATGTTATTCCCTTATCAATGCTGCCGTAGCAGCACCGATATCGATGCCACATAAACTGCCCAGTTCTTTCATTGTCTTAACGTGTATCATTTCTATATTATTTTGTTTGCATAACTCCTCCACCGGTTTTGTCACTCTATCTTCGGCATCCTCTGCTATGTAAACAATTTTTGCATTGCCCTGTTTTATTATCTTTGCCGTCTGCTTAACGCCTACAACTTTTTTCCCCTGTAATTTCATACTCATCAATCCTCCCTTCCTTAATATAATATAAACTAATTTTCATATATACCAAAGAAAAACTATCCGGGATTGAAGATATACCTTATAACAGCAAAACCTTCCTTACGGGAGGTTTTGCTGTTATATTACAAAAAATCACACATTGTGTATTTTAGCATCATATACAGCATATGTCAATATCAAAAATGTTACTTTTGAATATCTTGTGCTGGATTATCTTCTGCGGGATGAACATTGATTGCCCTGTATCTTGACATTCCGGTACCTGCTGGTATCAGTTTTCCGATTATTACATTTTCTTTTAGCCCTATTAGGGGATCAATCTTTCCCTTGATTGCCGCATCTGTTAGAACTCTCGTCGTTTCCTGGAATGATGCCGCGGAAAGGAAAGAATCCGTGGCTAAAGAGGCCTTTGTTATCCCAAGAAGAGCAATTTTGCCCGTCGCCTTTTTCAGTCCAAGGGATTCAACCCTCTTATTCTCATCCTCGAATTCAAATATATCGACTAATCCTCCGGAAAGCAAATCAGTATCACCCGGATCATCAACTTTTACTTTTCTCATCATATTTCTTATGATAATCTCAACATGTTTATCATTTATCTCAACACCTTGAAGTCTGTATACCTTCTGGACTTCCGTAAGAAGATAAGCTCTTACAGCATCAACGCCCTTAATAGAGAGTATGTCATGAGGATTTACCGAGCCTTCAGTCAATTCATCTCCTGCTTGAACTACAGAACCATCCGATACCTTAAGCCTTGAACCATAAGGTATCGTATATGTTTTTGACTCCCCATTATCGTTGGTTACTATAACTTCCCTTTTCTTCTTTGTTTCATTTATCTTAACTGTTCCCGGAATTTCCGTAATCGTTGCAAGTCCCTTTGGCTTCCTTGCCTCAAATAACTCCTCAACCCTTGGAAGACCTTGCGTTATATCAGCACCTGCAACTCCTCCGGTATGGAACGTTCTCATCGTAAGCTGTGTGCCGGGCTCGCCTATGGCCTGAGCTGCGACTATACCTACGGCCTCGCCTATATTTACCTTCCCTCCTGTAGCTAAGTCTGCGCCATAACATTTTGCACAGATACCATAACGGCACCTGCAGGTTGTTACGCTCCTTATATATGCCTTCTCCACTCCTGCCTTTACAACTTTACCAGCCAGAGCTTCTGTGACAAATTCATTTCTTGGAATAATAACCTCTCCGGTATTTGGATCAACTATATCCGCTGCAGTATACCTTCCTATAATCCTATCTCTAAAACTTTCGATTATCTCATTGCCTTCCTTGATATCCTCTACCCATTCACCCTGGTCTGTTCCGCAGTCTTCTTCCCTTATAATGACATCCTGGCTTATATCTACAAGCCTTCTTGTAAGGTATCCTGAATCCGCCGTCCTTAGTGCGGTATCTGCAAGTCCCTTTCTTGCGCCATGCGTAGAAATAAAGTATTCCAGCACGTTCAGGCCTTCACGGAAGCTGGCTCTGATTGGAAGTTCTATTATCTTCCCTGATGGGTTCGCCATCAGCCCACGCATTCCGCAGAGCTGCCTTATCTGATTCTTCGAACCTCTGGCCCCTGAATTTGCCATCATATATATAGGATTGAACTGATCAAGGTTGTGCATCAATGCACTAGTAATTTTATCCGTTGTTTCTGTCCACTCGGAAATAACCTTTTCGTATCTTTCTTCTCCCGATATAAGCCCTCTTCTAAACATTTTTTCTATTTTATCTATATCGGCATCGGTCTGTGACAATAATTTTGTCTTTTCCTCAGGTATAATCATATCTGAAACTGAAACCGTACAAGCTCCAATAGTCGAATAGTGATAACCTGCGGCCTTAACTTTATCCAGCATTATAGCTGTATTTGTAGGCCCATGGGCCTTATAACATTTGTCAATAATCCTGCCGAGGGCTTTCTTATCAACTAAAAAGTCTATTTCCAGCTTGCAAATGTTATCCTCTATGCTTCTATCTATAAATCCCAAGTCCTGCGGTATTGCTTCATTGAATATTATTTTTCCCGGAGTCGTATCTATAATATTTGAATATTTTTTACCGTTATACTCTTTTACCATTCTAACTTTTATTGCAGCATGCAGCCCTATTTGTTTTACGCTATAAGCCATGATAGCTTCATCAGAATTTGAAAATATTCTGCCTTCACCGGGTTCACCTTTCCTATCTATAGTAAGATAATAAGAACCCAGTACCATATCCTGTGTTGGAACAACAACAGGCTTTCCATCCTGAGGCTTTAATATATTATTCGCCGCAAGCATTAGAAATCTGGCTTCAGCCTGAGCTTCGACAGACAACGGAACATGGACGGCCATCTGGTCTCCATCAAAATCCGCATTGTACGCAGTGCATGCGAGGGGATGAAGCTTTATGGCTCTTCCTTCGACTAAAACCGGCTGAAACGCCTGAATCCCAAGCCTGTGAAGTGTAGGTGCACGGTTTAAAAGTACCGGATGATCCTTTATTACTTCTTCCAGCACATCCCATACCTCTGATTTTACTCTTTCAACCATCCTTTTTGCACTTTTTATGTTATGCGCATATCCCTCTTCCACAAGTTTCTTCATTACAAAAGGTTTAAACAATTCAAGCGCCATTTCCTTGGGAAGTCCGCATTGATACATCTTTAACTCAGGACCCACAACTATTACTGAACGGCCTGAATAGTCAACACGTTTTCCAAGAAGGTTCTGCCTGAATCTGCCTTGCTTTCCTTTCAGCATATCCGATAGAGATTTTAGCGGCCTGTTTCCAGGACCCGTTACAGGTCTCCCTCTTCTGCCGTTATCTATCAGGGCATCCACAGCCTCCTGCAGCATTCTTTTTTCGTTCCTGACAATTATATCAGGCGCCTGCAGATCCAAAAGCCTCTTCAATCTATTATTTCTGTTTATAACCCTTCTGTAAAGATCATTCAGATCCGATGTAGCAAACCTTCCTCCATCAAGCTGCACCATAGGCCTCAAATCAGGAGGTATTACGGGTACTACATCAAGTATCATCCATTCAGGCCTGTTGCCTGATTTTCTGAAAGCTTCGACAACCTCTAATCTTTTTATAGTCCTGACCCTTTTCTGACCGGAATTTGTCTTCAGATCGCCTCGAAGCTCCTTGGACAATTTATCAAGATCTATCTCTTTCAAAAGCGTTTTTATAGACTCTGCACCCATACCTGCAGTAAAGCTGTTTGCTCCATATTTTTCCTGGGATTCTCTGTAATCTTTGTCAGTCAATATCTGTTTTTTCATAAGCGGAGTAGTTCCAGGATCAATAACCACATATGCAGCAAAATATAAAACCTTTTCCAATGCTCTTGGAGACATATCCAGCATAAGCCCCATTCTGGACGGTATGCCTTTAAAATACCATATATGCGAAACCGGAGCGGCAAGTTCAATATGCCCCATTCTTTCACGCCTTACCTTGGATTTTGTTACTTCAACTCCGCACCTATCGCATACGATACCCTTATATCTAATTCTTTTATATTTACCGCAATGACACTCCCAGTCCTTCGTTGGACCAAATATCCTTTCACAGAAAAGACCGTCTTTTTCAGGTTTTAATGTCCTATAATTTATCGTTTCAGGTTTTTTTACCTCACCTTTTGACCATTCCCTGATCTTTTCAGGAGAGGCAAGGCCTATTTGCATAGAATCAAAAAAATTTAGTTCATACAATGGGAAGTCCTCCCTTCATCCTTGTTATTTGTCATCATCAAGATTATCATTTAAATCATTATCTTCATAATTGTCATCCGAATCCGGTCCCGGATTATCATCAGTATGGGGAGTTCCGTCTTCCTCAATCACTCCCGGGATATTAAAGTCATCGATATTTAAATCAAAATCTTCGTCCTCGTCTTCATTGTCTTCGGATTCAGGCTCACCGCCTCCTGTAGTATTATCTTCGGAAGGAACATAATCTTCCCTTCCCTCGATATTTACATCAAGATCATCGGTATCGTCATCGATTGATTCTTTAATGGCAATTTCCTTTTTATCATCTGATAAAACCTTTACATCCAGACAGAGCGACTGAAGCTCTTTAATCAATACCTTGAATGACTCAGGCACCCCAGGCTCAGGAATGTTTTCACCTTTTACTATAGCTTCATAAGTCTTAACACGGCCGACCACATCGTCCGATTTAACCGTCAGTATTTCCTGCAGCGTATGGGCTGCGCCATAAGCTTCAAGAGCCCATACCTCCATTTCACCGAACCTTTGCCCTCCAAATTGGGCTTTACCACCTAACGGCTGCTGGGTTACGAGTGAATACGGACCGGTTGACCTTGCATGTATCTTGTCGTCAACAAGATGTGCAAGCTTTAATATATACATATAACCTACAGTTATCGGATTGTCAAAAATTTCACCTGTTCTGCCATCACGAAGTATGATTTTACCATTTTTATTTAGCCCTGACTTTTCAAGAAGCTGAATAATATCTTTCTCATTGGCACCATCAAATACCGGCGTTGCAACATGCCATCCTAATTTTGCAGCCGCATACCCTAAGTGAACTTCAAGTACCTGACCTATATTCATACGTGACGGAACACCAAGAGGATTCAAAACAATTTGAAGAGGCCTTCCGTCCGGTAAAAAAGGCATATCTTCTTCAGGAAGCACTCTTGAAATAACACCCTTGTTGCCATGTCTGCCTGCCATTTTGTCGCCTACTGATATTTTCCTTTTCTGGGCTATATAACATCTTACAAGTTCGTTAACACCTGGCGGCAATTCATCTCCGTTTTCTCTGGTGAATACCTTGACATCGACTATTATCCCGGCCTCGCCGTGAGGAACCCTGAGAGATGTATCCCTGACTTCTCTTGCCTTTTCGCCGAATATTGCGCGAAGCAGCCTCTCCTCAGCCGTAAGTTCCGTTTCACCTTTTGGAGTAACTTTACCAACTAATATATCTCCTGCTCTTACCTCGGCTCCTATTCTTATAATTCCCCTGTCATCCAGATCCTTTAATGCTTCATCGCCAACATTCGGAATATCTCTTGTTATTTCCTCAGGACCGAGTTTTGTATCCCTGGCTTCAGCCTCGTACTCCTCTATATGGATCGAGGTAAATACATCCTTTTTAACTAACTCTTCGGAGATCAGCATAGCGTCTTCATAATTGTAACCTTCCCAGGTCATAAAACCCATAAGTATATTCTTTCCCAGAGCTATTTCACCCATATCTGTAGAAGGGCCATCCGCTACGACATCGCCTTTTTTAACAACCTGTCCCCTATCTACAATAGGCCTTTGGTTTATTGTAGTACCTTGATTTGAACGTTTGAATTTCAATAATTTATACACATCGATTCCGCCATCGGAATCTCTTTTTATTTTTATTTCATCTGCGCTTACCTTAACGACCACTCCGTCGTTTTTGGCAAGAGGTATAATCCCTGAGTCTCTTGCAGCCCTGTATTCAATACCGGTTCCAACAAGTGGCGCCGATGTTTTGATAAGTGGCACAGCCTGACGCTGCATATTTGAACCCATAAGTGCACGGTTCGCATCGTCATTTTCAAGGAAAGGTATCATCGCTGTGGCAACAGACACAACCTGCTTTGGCGAAACATCCATGAGATCAACTTCTGTATTCGGTACAACAATTATATCTTCTTTCGACCTTGCAGTAACTCTTTTATCGACGAACCTTCCTTCCTCATCGAGGGGCTCATTGGCCTGTGCAATTACATATTCATCTTCCTCATCAGCCGTTAGATAAACCACATCATTTGTAACAATACCCCTGGATTTATCGACTTTTCTATAAGGTGCCTCGATAAATCCGTATTCATTAACCCTGGCATAAGTTGAAAGAGAACCTATAAGACCGATATTAGGTCCTTCAGGAGTCTCTATCGGGCACATGCGGCCATAATGGGAGTGATGGACATCCCTCACTTCAAAACCTGCCCTTTCTCTCGATAGTCCGCCGGGTCCCAGTGCGGAAAGCCTTCTCTTATGAGTAAGCTCTGAAAGGGGGTTGGTCTGATCCATAAATTGCGACAACTGGGAACTTCCGAAAAACTCCTTAATCGCCGCTGCGACAGGCCTTATATTGACAAGAGCCTGAGGAGTTACAACATCCAGATCTTGAATAGTCATTCTTTCTTTGACTACCCTCTCCATCCTTGACAAACCTATCCTAAACTGATTCTGCAAAAGCTCTCCAACGGATCTTAACCTTCTGTTACCAAGATGGTCGATATCATCTGTAAGCCCTATTCCAAACTGCAAACCCAGATTATAATTTATAGATGCAAAGATATCGGATTTTATAATATGCTTTGGCACTAATTCGCCCATCCTTGATTTTACAGCACTTCTAAAATCATCTTCCGATGATGAAGATTCCAATATTTCTTTAAGAACAGGATAATATACCATTTCTTTGATGTTGAGATCGTCTATTCTGTATTTAATATTCTGTTTATGTACATCGACAAAATGGTTTCCTGTTACTTTTATTTTTTTGCCATCTACAAGCACAAATACATCGTTTATGCCTGCATTCTGTATTTTCATTGCAGTTTCTCTGTCTATCTTTTTATCTGCATCAGCAATTATCTCGCCAGTATTCGGATCGACGACATCCTCAGCGGCAATATGACCCATTATTCTTGAATATAATGCCAATTTTTTATTGAATTTATACCTTCCTACCTTTGAAAGGTCATATCTTCTGGGATCAAAAAACAGCGAATCGAGAAGCGACATCGAACTTTCAACGGTTGGTGGCTCCCCAGGTCTTAACCTTTTATAAACTTCAACTAAACCCTCATCTTTTGTTTTGGTATTATCTTTTTCAATCGTCGCTTTAAGTCTTTCATCTTCCCCGAACATCTGGAATATTTCTGCATCTGTGCCAATACCCAGTGCCCTTATAAATACAGTTATAGGAAGTTTTCTTGTCCTGTCAATACGAACCGACAATACATCATTTGAATCGGTTTCGTATTCAAGCCAGGCACCGCGGTTCGGGATCAATGTGGCCGAATAAAGATTCTTGCCTGATTTATCGACGCTTTCCGCATAATACACACCAGGTGATCTGACGAGCTGGCTTACTATAACTCTTTCTGCTCCGTTTATGATAAACGTACCTTGTTCGGTCATTAAAGGGAAATCACCCATAAACACTTCCTGCTCTTTAACTTCGCCGGTTTCTTTATTTATAAGCCTTACTTTTACTTTTAGCGGTGCAGCATAAGTAGTATCTCTTTCTTTGCATTCCTCAACTGAATATTTTATATTATCCATGTCAAGGGAATAATCAATAAACTCAAGTACAAGGTTACCTGTATAATCCTGTATGGGATTAACATCATCAAATACTTCTTTCAAACCCTCATCCAAGAACCATTTATAGGAATTCAGCTGAACTTCAATTAAATTGGGCATATCCAGCACTTCATGAATCTTGGAAAAACTCATTCGCGTCCTTCTGCCTACCTGAACAGGATGTATCATTAATATTCACCCCTTATTAAAAATGTCCAAAAGCATAAAAATATCGGGAATTACACTTTTGGGGGAAATTAACTTTTTTTACGTTATCTATATAATATTCCCAAAAATTATCAAAAATATTCCATAAAATTTACTGTAAATGAGTAAAATACCCTATTATGTATCCTATTCTATTATTCAATGCAATTAATAATAATAACATAATGCAATACCAGTGTCAACATAAAAAGGAAAATTTATATATATGAAAAGTGCATTTTTGTTTGATATAATATTATCGAATCGAAATGTGCTTAAATTAAGAACCCTCTTTAGTTTTTTAAAGAGGGTTCTTAACATATTATTTTAATTCAACTGTTGCTCCGACATCAGTCAGTTTCTTCTGGATCTCTTCAGCTTCCTCTTTTGCTACTCCTTCTTTTACCGCCTTGGGAGCTGCATCAACGAGGTCCTTTGCCTGTTTTAATCCAAGTCCTGTTATTTCCCTTACAGTCTTAATAACCTTAATCTTTTGATCTCCTATAGCTGTAAGTACAACATCAAACTCTGTCTTCTCTTCAGCTGGTGCTGCCGCCGCTCCTCCTGGAGCCGCTGCCACCGGCGCTGCCGCGCTGACACCGAATTCCTCCTCAGCAGCTTTTACTAAATCATTTAACTCCAATACAGTCATTCCTTTTATTGCTTCTATAATTTCCTGAACTGTCATTTATTTTACACCTCCGAATTTATTCATTATTTTGTGCTTCTTTTTGCTCTTTAATTGCATTTACGAGATAAGCGAATTTTGATAATGGTGCTTTGAAACTGCCAAGGAGTTTTGCTATTAATACTTCCCTTGGCGGTATAGCTGCAAGCTCATTGACCTTATCCGCATCATATATCTTCCCCTTGACTATGGCACCCTTTATCTCCATTTTTTTATGCTCTTTTATAAAATTTCTTAATACCCTGGCAGGCTCTATGAGATCATCATATCCAAAAGCGAAAGATGTGGGTCCCGATAAAAATTTATTTATATCAGGAGCTCCGGCTTCTTTTGCGGCAATGGATGTCAAAGTATTTTTAAGTACCTTGTATTCAACTCCTGCTTCTCTGAATTTACGCCTCAGTTCAGTATCCTCTTGAACCGTCAGCCCTCTGTAATCTGCAAATACTACTGTTTGGGCTTTGTCAAACTTTTCCTTGATATTCTGGACTACAGCCTTTTTTTCCTCTTTTACTGCCATTTTTCCGTCCACCTCCTTATAACGACCACAGCATATTATAAAAACCTCTCCCGAGAAAGGAAGAGGCCTAATATTCTACCTGAATTCCAACCTCGGCAGGCATGTTTAAGCTTACAGCACCTGCTGTCTGCGGTCATTTATGTGATTTTTCATAAAAAATATCTGTATCTATTCAAGCACTCTTGCAGGATTAACCTTAATCCCCGGTCCCATTGTACTTGATAATACAACACTCCTCAAATACTGTCCCTTTGAAGAAGCGGGTTTCGCCTTGATAATAGCTTCCATCAAAGCTTTGAAATTTTCATGGAGTTTATCCTTTCCAAAGGATTTTTTTCCGATCGGAACATGGATAATGCTCGTTTTGTCTACCCTGTACTCAACTTTACCGGCTTTAATATCCGATAACGCTTTTGTTATATCAAATGTAACGGTTCCCGATTTTGGATTCGGCATAAGTCCTTTCGGGCCTAATATCCTCCCCAGTCTTCCGACGACGCTCATCATATCCGGGGTAGCAACAACAACATCAAAGTCGAACCAATTTTCCTTTTGAATTTTCTGTGCAAGCTCCTCGGCACCTACATAATCGGCACCGGCATCCTGTGCTTCTTTTGCTTTTTCACCCTTTGCAAATACTAACACTCTAACAACTTTACCTGTTCCATGTGGAAGGACAACTGTCCCCCTTACTTGCTGATCAGCATGCCTCGGATCCACTCCAAGCCTTGCTGCAAGTTCAATCGTTTCGTCAAACTTAGCCTTTGAAGTTTTTTCGATAAGATCTATAGCTTCATCTGGCGAATATAACACTGCTTTATCGATAAGTTTTACACTATCCTGGTAATTCTTACCCCTTTTCATGATATATACCTCCTTGTGGTATTGACGGCCTAAGCCTCCCACCTATATGACTTTTATTTTTCCACTTCTACGCCCATGCTTCTTGCTGTTCCGGCTACCATACTCATAGCAGCTTCTACTGTTGCAGCATTAAGATCGGGCATTTTCATCTGTGCAATTTCCTTTAATTTTTCCTTGGATAATTTTGCAACTTTTGTTTTATTGGGAACTCCGGAGCCGCTTTCGATTCCGCATGCTCTTTTAATCAGAACTGCCGCCGGCGGAGTCTTTAATATGAAGCTGAAAGATCTGTCAGCGAAAATCGTGATCACCACGGGAATTATCAGTCCTGCCTGATTTGCAGTCTTAGCATTAAATTCCTTGCAAAAGCCCATGATATTAACGCCATGCTGTCCAAGAGCCGGACCTACCGGTGGTGCAGGAGTTGCCTTGCCTGCTGGAATCTGAAGTTTCACCATCCCAACTACCTTTTTAGCCATTTAACTTACACCTCCTTAACAAATAACCCGAAAAAGCTATTCAATTTTTTGAACCTGTTCAAAGTCAAACTCTACAAGAGTATCTCGGCCGAACATATTTACATATGCCTTTACTTTTTTCTTTTCATTATTAATTTCCTTAACCAGCGCTACAAAATTCTCAAATGGTCCGGAAACTACTTTGACATTTTCGCCTACGGTCACATCAATCGTTGTAAGCGGCTGAGATATTCCCATTGAACGCACTTCTGCTTCCGATAAAGGTACAGGTTTTGAACCGGGTCCTACAAATCCCGTTACTCCCCTCGTATTCCTGACCACATACCAGGAATCATCATTCATTACCATCTTTACGAGAACATACCCGGGATACGTTTTCCTTTGTACAGCCCTTTTTTTACCATTTTTGATTTCAACGGTCTCCTCTACAGGCACCTGTACATCCTTAATTAAATCATGAATATTCCTATTTTCTACAGTTTTTTCGAGATTTGCCTTTACTTTATTCTCATAACCTGAATAAGTATGAACTACATACCACTTTTCGTTTCCGTTTCCATCCATATTAATAATCCCTCTTACTATTTTATTGCATTAATAAAATAATTCAAACTGCGACCAAATATCGAATCAAGCAACAATACGAATAATGTTAATATTATTACCGTCGATATTACAACCTCTGTAGATTTATAAACGTCCTTTTTCTCAGGCCATGTTATCCTCTTCATCTCATTTTTGCTGTCAACAATGAAGTTCCATATGCTTTTTAACCATCTTACCGGGGCAGCCTTTCTATGTTGTTTTTCCCCAGACCTGGTATTATTAGCTTCAAAAGCCATAATATTTCACATCCTCATAATATATAATTTAATACCAAAATTATATATTGTTTCTCAGGTTTACTTTGTTTCTTTGTGAAGTGTATGCTTCCTGCAGAATCTGCAGTATTTGTTCAACTCCAGCCTATCGGGATCGTTCTTTTTATTCTTTGTAGTATTGTAATTTCTTTGTTTGCATTCCGAACATGCTAATGTTATTTTAACTCTCACCGCCAGCACCTCCTAGGTATTGTCTATCCACTATAGAAAATTTTATTCAAATGTATAAAAATTTCACCGAAAGCACAATACGTCAATACTACATTATTTTAACTGAAAACAATAAAAAAATCAACAAAAATTTAATTTTTACCGCAAAGTATGTAAAGATAAAAAAAGAAGGTCAAACCTTCTTTTTTATATTCAGTCTAACTATTTATCAAGGATTTCGGAAACGACTCCCGCTCCAACCGTATGTCCGCCTTCACGGATAGCAAACCTTAATCCTTCTTCCATAGCTATGGGTGTGATCAGTTCAACTTCCATCGTGATATGATCTCCAGGCATAACCATCTCTACTCCTTCAGGTAACTTTATCGTGCCTGTAACATCTGTTGTCCTGAAATAAAACTGCGGCCTGTATCCGTTAAAAAATGGGGTGTGTCTTCCTCCCTCTTCTTTCTTAAGCACATATACCTGGCCTTTGTAATGCATGTGCGGATGAACTGTACCCGGCTTTGCCAGTACCTGACCTCTTTCTATCTGCTCCCTGTCAATGCCTCTCAGCAAAGCTCCGATATTGTCCCCTGCCTGCGCCTGGTCCAAAGTCTTCCTGAACATCTCAACCCCTGTTACAACTGACTTTAGCTTCTCACTCTTCAGTCCTACTACCTCTACTTCGTCGCCGACTTTTAATGTCCCTCTCTCAACTCTTCCTGTTGCTACTGTCCCACGTCCTGTAATTGTAAATACATCCTCTACTGGCATCAGGAACGGCTTGTCGGTTTCCCTCTTCGGCGTCGGTATATATGAATCTATTGCATCCAATAAATCATATATGGGTTTCGTCCATTTCGGATCATCCGGGTTCTCCAACGCTTTTAATGCTGAACCTACGATTATCGGTGTCTTATCCCCTGGAAAACCATATTCATTCAGCAAATCCCTTACTTCCATCTCCACTAGTTCGATAAGCTCCGGATCATCTACCATATCCGATTTGTTAAGAAATACTATGATGTATGGTACTCCAACCTGCCTCGCTAAAAGTATGTGCTCCCTTGTCTGCGGCATGGGTCCATCTGCTGCTGATACCACAAGTATCGCACCATCCATTTGTGCCGCTCCGGTAATCATGTTCTTTATATAATCTGCATGTCCCGGGCAGTCAACATGGGCGTAGTGCCTTTTATCAGTCTCATACTCAACATGAGCCGTGTTTATTGTTATTCCTCTTGCTTTTTCCTCAGGGGCCTTATCGATTTCGTCATATTTTGTTGCCTGTGCTCTACCCGATTTTGCTAAAACATAAGTTATAGCAGCTGTCAAAGTAGTCTTACCATGATCAACGTGGCCTATTGTCCCAATATTGACATGAGGCTTAGTCCTTTCATAATGTGCCTTTGCCATACCTTAATTCCTCCTTATAAGGTTGGGGGACACTATAAAATAATATTAATTGAACACTCACTCATCCGGCTGAAATACTTATTCTGCAATATCAGAGTATCCATAAATATGTGGTAGTGTCCTGCCTGCATTATAAATATTAGATTTTATATGAAACTATTATGTTTCATCAGTAAACAATAAATGCAACCACGCTTTATTCGTGTGGAGCTCATGACCGGGATTGAACCGGTGACCTCGTCCTTACCAAGGACGCACTCTGCCAACTGAGCTACATGAGCGCATGGAGCGGGTAACGGGAATCGGACCCGCATCACCGGCTTGGGAAGCCGGTACTCTGCCATTGAGCTATACCCGCAATATTGTTTTACGATATAATATTTTACTATCCTTTAAACTCTATGTCAAGAGATTTGTACGCTTCGTAATCTGAGCTAGCTTATGTTATTTTGAACACTCATCCCAGATTCAAGATTTAGACAAGTTCCTCAGGCTGGCTGGAGAAGAATCGATTATGCATCGCGTACCTTTAAATACTTTTCAAGTTTCCTCTTAACACGCTGCAGCGCATTATCAATGGATTTGGCATGCCTGTCCAAATCACAGGCAATTTCCTGATAGGACTTGCCGTCTAAATATGATTTAAGAACTTCCCATTCCAGACTGCTAAGGACTTCTCCAATTTTCGATTCTATATTAACAAATTCTTCTCTGCTTATAATCAGCTCCTCCGGATCGGATATTTTCGTGCCGGATAATATATCAAGCAAAGTTCTATCTGAATCTTCATCATATATTGGTTTATTAAGCGATACATAAGAATTCAATGGAATATGTTTTTGTCTGGTTGCAGTCTTTATAGCAGTTATTATTTGCCGCGTTATGCACAATTCAGCAAAAGCCCGAAAAGATGAAAGCTTATCCTGCCTGAAATCACGTATTGCCTTATAGAGCCCTATCATGCCTTCCTGTACGATATCTTCCTTATCCGCTCCGATAAGAAAATAAGAACGCGCTTTAGCCCTTACAAAATTCTTATATTTATTGATTAAGTATTCCTGAGCCTTTATATTCCCATTTTTAGCAAGGCGGGCAATTTCCTCATCCGACATACTATCGAAATTCTTCGGCTCGTACTGCTGGGCTTTAGCATAATGCTTCAAAAACACCGCCTCCAGTACACTTAAGTAGGTCAATCTCATAGACTTATTATACATTATTAACAAATTTAAAGTCAAGGCAAATTACCTCTGACGCCTTAATTTATCAAGTTTTTCCCTCACATCCAAATCCAATCTGTTTTCAAGGGTATGTTTTTTATCGGAATTTTTGAGTCTGTATTTTTCTGTCATCTTTTTTCTTGAATGCATTACTTCATATCTTAACTCTCTTGCAGAAATCCTCGAGGCTCCTCTCCCCAGCACGACCTGTTGTTCAAGCCAGTCGGAAGTTGCAACCTGTATATTAAACATGCTCCCCACCTGATCGGCAAGCTTTTCGATATATGAGTCTGCAGTTTGATTTTCCTTAGTATACACTACCTCGATCTTCCCGAAATTTTCATGCTTTTCCATGCTCCCCTTAACCATATGGGCGTCGAAAACAACTATGACCTTTATGCCTTTATACGCTCTGTAATCTTCTAAAAACTCAAGCAGTTTCTGCCTTGAGCCTTCTAAGCTGATTTTTTGCTCATTTATCAGTTCAGGCCAGGAATTAATAATATTATACCCGTCAACAATCAAACACCTGGTCAAAGCCTCCACCTTATCTCTTATAAATTCTTTGCCTCAATACCTCATACATCAAAATTCCAGCTGCAACCGACGCATTGAGTGATGCTATTTTTCCTCTCATAGGCAGGTCGACTAAAAAGTCGCAATTCTCCTTTACTAACCTTCCTATCCCAGTACCTTCATTTCCGATTACAAGCGCAATCGGGCCTTTAAGGTCTGCTTCAAAATATGCTCGTTTACCATCCATATCCGCTCCGACAATCCATACGCCTTTTTTTTTCAGGAGTCTGATAGTGGAAGTCACATTTGTAACTTTTGCAACCTTTACATATTCCACCGCACCGGCAGAAGTCTTTGCAACCGCAGGGGTAAGACCGACAGCCCTGCGTTTTGGTATTATCACTCCATGGACGCCACAGGCATCTGCCGTTCTAAGAATCGACCCTAAATTGTGCGGATCACAAATCTCATCTAATATTACGATAAATGGGGGTTCATGCTTTTCTTCAGCATATTCCAGTATTTCATCTACATCGGAATATTTATACGGTGAAGCTATTGCAATTACTCCCTGATGATTCTTTGTTTCAGACATAAAATCCATTTTGGCTCTATCAATTTCCAAAATAGGCATATTCCCCTCCCTTGCCATGGAAATTATTTGCCTTATGGAACCTTCATAAGAACCCTTTGAAACATATATCTTTTCTATTGTCCTTCCTGATTTAAGCGCTTCTATAACAGGATTTCTGCCTTCTATTTTTGTTGTTTCATCACAATATCGATCCGTTACTGTATTACCCGGGGAATTGTTAGAAATTACCATGCATTCTTGATTTCTTATATTATCCTTATTATCATATTTCTCATGTTTTTTGCTTCCATCTTTTCTTTCCATATGAGCACCTGCCTTATGTCTAACTCCGATTCGTAATTTTATCTTATGTTATTTTGAACGCTCATTCGCCAGATTCAAGTTTTGTAAGTTCTAAAGCCTGAAACGGACGCATATTTTATATTTTAAAAGCGCAACATAAACTTATGTTTTCTGGACACTATATTCGCTAAATATTTAAGTATCTCTCCCTGACTTCCGCCATTTTACCGCAGCTCATCTTTCCTTCCGGGCAATTTCCCCTAAAACAAGAAGGCCCCGCATTTTTAAAAAGCAGGGGCGCAACCTTTTTTACCTGCCTCAACATTTCGTCTGCAAGATTTTTTATTTCCCACTGTGCCCTGTTGCAGCACCTGAGATGGAAAAAATTATATAACGCCCTTGCATTCATGGTAAACATGATCTTTGTCTCGCAGGCATTCGGCAGTACATATCTTGCGTCTTCAAGAGATATTTTTTCAGCCTGGACTTTAGCTTTTTTTTGATCTATGCCTTCGAGGATCAACTTTTCATAATTCCCCTTATATAACATTCCTACCAGTTCATCGTAATATTTCTGATCGCTTTCCATTGCCTGCAGAAATCTCTGCTTTGCCTCCGGTATATGTTCGATTTTAGGGGGAATAATATATTTAAATTGTTTTAGACTAACATACCTTTGAGATTGCTGCGAATAAGAGCAGCCTATCCTGTGCCTTACAAGCTGATGTGTAAGGGCTCTACTCACTCCTTCCGCCGCAAATGTAAAATCAACATGTTCGATCGGGGATTCATGTCCTAAGTTCATAAGCATTTCAATAAATTTTTCTACGTTATCTGGGCTCAGATTCCCCATGATTGTATCTATCCCTGAACTGCTGTAGCACAGTTTTGCAGCCGCTGATACCAATTTTTCAGGTTCAGGTGTGTATTGCAGCAACTCGACTTTCAACGCCGTTTCCAACTGTATCCCCCCGTCACAAAAAACTATTTAATTCCAATCTTAAATCTGTTTATCTCTTATCTTTGTTACGGGTGCATTTTTTATAGTTGAAGAATAGTGTTAATGCACCCCTTCGTCACTTTTCTTTTCTGCCATAGAACAATTTAAAATATCCATCAGCCTCTTTATGTCACCCTTTAAATACATATATCCCAAAAGTGCTTCAAATCCTGTAGCATTTCTGTATTCGCATACGTCGGCATTTTTGGGTACAAATCCCGATTTCGAATTTCGGCCTCTCCTTACAATGTTCAGTTCCTCCTCCGTCAGTATATCCTGTATCCTGTGAAGAGTCTCAAATTGTGCATGTGCCTTCACATATTTTATCGACAGTATATGAAGTTTATGAACATTCGACTCAGTATTATCTGCAAGCATGGAGGTCCTTATATACAATTCATATACTGAATCGCCGATATAAGCAAGCACCAGAGGATTTAACATATTTATCTTTTCATCCGGCATATCATTTATATCTTTTAAATTTTGCATCATATTTTTAAACATCAATCTTCTCTTTTCCAAATAACAGCATAGTATATCACAGCCGTTTTAAACAGTATAAACCTTTTTTGTACCTTTATTATCGACAAGTACTTTTACTCCCTTTTGAGTATCCTGTATTTCAACGCCCTTTTCTTTAAGTTCATCCCTTATTTTGTCTGCAAGCGCCCAATCCTTATCTTTCCTTGCTGTCTGCCTTTGCCGGATAAGTTTTAATATCTCTTCATCAAGTTCTCCGCCATATGTCTTTTGCAGCAGTACAAATGGTTTTCCAAGCTCTCTTATCATGCTGATAGACTTTTCGATAGACTTTTTAGGTGAATCGGGCTTGATATTCGTATTTACTTCTCTTACGAGATCGAATAATACCGAAAGGCCATCAGCCGTATTAAAGTCATCGTCCATTACATTTATAAATCTATCCCTGTATGAATCGAGGCTGTCATAAAACTTTTGCTCATCGGGATTCAATTCACTATCAGGAGCATAATCAAGGAGATACTCGAGGTTTTGTACTGAATTGTATAACCTATCAAGGGCAGATTTTGCCTGCTCCAAAAGCTCGACATTAAAGTTCAAAGGCGTCCTGTAATGTCCCGATAACATGAACAGCCTTATTACTTCCATACTATATTTTTGAAGTACTTCCCTTGCGGTAAAGAAATTGTTCAGCGATTTTGACATTTTTTGATTATTTATGTTTACAAAAGCGCTATGCATCCAGTATCTTGCAAAAGGCTTCCCGGTCCTAGCTTCGCTCTGGGCGATCTCATTTTCATGGTGTGGAAATACGAGATCGGCTCCGCCTCCATGTATATCTATCGTATTTCCCAAATACTTTGAAGCCATGGTAGAGCACTCGATATGCCACCCCGGCCTTCCCTTTCCCCATGGGCTATCCCATGCCGGTTCGCCTTGTTTTTGCTTTTTCCATAACGCAAAGTCCATGGGATCTAATTTTTTCTCATTTATTTCAATCCTTGCTCCGGCCTCAAGATCATCAAGCTTTTGATGCGAAAGCTTTCCGTAACCGCTAAACTTTCTCGCATTAAAATATACATCTCCATCCACATTATAAGCATAACCTTTATCTTCAAGGTCCTTGATAAATTTTATAATATCATCAATATTTTCCGTAGCCCTTGGATGCACTGTCGCCCTCTCTATCCCTAAAGCATCTGCGTCTTTGAAATATTCCCGGATAAACCTATCGCCAAGCTCCCTTACGGTTATATTGCTTTCATTTGCCCTTTTGATCATCCTGTCATCTATGTCTGTAAAATTCTGTACATATCTCACATTGTATCCCCTGTATTCAAGATATCTTCTTATCGTATCAAATGAGATAAATGTCCTTGCATTCCCGATATGGAAATAATCATATACCGTTGGCCCGCACACATACATTAAAACTTTCCCCGGGTTTAATGTATGAAAGTCCTCCTTAGATTTTGTAAGAGTATTAAATATTTTAATTCCCATTTTAATATCATCCTTTCCCTAAAAGTCACACTTAAAACTTTATCAAATGAAATTTTTTAAAACTGCCACGACTTCACGTTATATAAGTGCATATTTTATATTTGAATAACGTTTGTACACCCCCGTTATATTGCTCAATGAAAGAGATGCATCCCGGCATGGATTATCTATTATTATACCATCTATTTTTTAGTAAAATACATAGAAACTTCCTTCAAAAAATAAAGAAGCCTGTGAATTATCGTCCTGAGAAAACCTGTTTTCACTGTAGTCTCAGAAAAATCATTGAAATATGTGGAAAAATTTTTTTGCTGGGCCGCAATCTGATTCTCGCTTAAATCGGATTTTCTAACCCTGTCCATAATCGATATAATGCTTTTCTTCTCCATGTCATCTAATGATATATTAAATCTTTTTTCATTATTAGAAATTATTTTCTTTATGGCATTAATATCAGCCGTTTTATCTTTAACAACCGCTTTTTTTATTTCATTCGTAAACTGAAGCGATTTTTGCATGCCTATCTTCTGCCCTAAATCCCCCATAAATACAAGTTCTTCTGCAGCAGCTATTTTTACATCTTTTGAAATATCGCTGCCTTCAAGTTTTTCATAGGCTTTTATTATTGATATCACCGCTGTGCTACCCGATATACTATAAGGTGATATGACTTTTAAATCAACATCCTTTATGCCCGCAGTAATCATGCTGCTTGCTATCATCTCAGGGGTGACATATGCAATATTTTTTGTATAAACCCTCAGACCTTCGGAATTATTATTTACAACATACGAGCATACAGACGCCTTTGAATTTATACTCTGTGAGGAAACCCCCGGCAGATAATTTTTTTCCTCTTTGTGGTCCAGTGTAACACATGCAGCATTTGCATTTATATTGAGTTCTTTATATATCCGGTCCTTTTCCTGACTTTTTATATCCGCCCCAATACATAATATACCTGTGCTGCCGGCAGCCACACTCTGAAAAGATATTAAAATTATAGCAATAGCAGATATGAGCATTTTATACATTTTTATCACCTTAACTGTTTGATTAATACTATTTTACACCATAGACCTTAAATGTTCACTAAAATAACAAATCATTTTTATATTTTTTTTACATAATATTAATAACTTTTGCAGGAGTTATTATAAACTCGTAGAAATATTTATCTGAATAGTCTAATTTTATAAATAAAATATGAAAGAAGTGAACTAATTGAAAAAGCTGATTTATTTACTTTTACTTTTTATTTTTGTATTCTTATTATTATCAGGTTGTTCGCTCGGCAATGAATATCAGATTAAAAAAGCAGTCCGAAATTACTATAAAAAGATAAATTCCGCTGCAGATGCAAAAGTAATAGGGATTAAACTTTCAAATATGGAAAATCTATCTTTGGCGGAATACAGCAAAAAAGGTAAAGAGCCTGTTTTGGATCTTCTTATGATAAACAAGGATTCACAGGGATATTTCGTTTTCAAGTCAGCATCGGGATTAAAGCCTTCATACACCGATACTATTTTAAATAAAGTCAATTATGATAACAATACGGTAATATTCGGTACATTCAAGGATAAAAATGAAAAATATACAGGCGTGTCCATTTCTTATTCAGATGGCAAAAAGTTTACAGCAAACATAAAAAAAGGGCAGGGGTTTATAATCATCTGCAATACGCTTTCCAGCATCAAAAATGTAACTCTTTATGACAGCAAAAAAAATGAAACGCCATTGGCGAATCCTTTTATCAATGAAACCAAATTTTTGATCGTCAGGAATCAATAAAAATCCGCCAATGGCGGATTTTTATTACACTCTGAATACCACACTTTCTCTGGTAAACATATATCTTGCAAACATGATGGCGATTATAATATAAATTATAGCCCAGGCAAACGCTATTATGATATGAAGGGGGTTGACTATGCTAACTATGAGTTCCTTCATTATGCAGACTATATTTACTATCGGTATGTTAAAATATCCTATCGGTATATTCTTGGGATCTATCATATAAACTGCAAATGCAGGTACCATAGCGACTATCGTAATGGGGCTTAAATAAGTCTGCGCTTCTTTAAAGGATCTCGCATATATACTTACTGCAAGCTCCAATGCTGCGAATATCAATGTGAGCGAAACAGTGGCAAGCGCAATTATAATAACAGTTGAAATAGAAAAAACATTCCCCTGGCCGAGTATTTCAGGATTGAATTTCTGAGCTATGAAAAGCCCTACCATAGATGCTAACGTTCCTATTATTCCTGCCACAGTTATAGCAAAATATTTTCCCATCAAAAGGGACAACCTGTTCGCCTGAGTTGTAAGCAGCGGTTCAAGAGTGCCTCTTTCTTTTTCTCCGGCGCCGTTATCCGTTGCCGCAGGAAGTACGCTGCTTGCAGAATATATCGCAAGCATTAAAGGTAAAAGCATAGAAAAAATCATAAGCCCCATGCCGTTATCCTGATTATTTTGAGGCCCCAGTTTTTTCTCTATAATATTTACCGGATTTATTATTGCAGGATCGATTCCCTTTTCCTGAAGCCTTTGGCTTACAATTTCTGAAGAAAATTGGCCTATAATCTCCCTTACCATCCCCTCGCCCATCGTGGATGTTTGATTTGTATCATCGTACTGTACAGTCAAGGGCACAGGCTTACCATCTTTAACGGCATCGTCAAAACCGCTACCTACAAAAATTATGACCTTGACGGTACCCTTTCGCAGCGCACCGACGGCATCATCAGCATCCACTATCTTAAGCTCTTTTCTCTCCTTCAGGAACTTCACTATGGATGAATTATTATCTTCAGCTTTTATGGCTACTTCGATTCCCTTCTCCTGTGTATCCTTGATCAACTTCTTTGTGCTGAATCCCATAAATCCATACATTACAGGAAAAATCAAGATCGGGATCAGTATGCTCGATATAATAGTTTTTTTATCTCTGAACATATCGATAAGTTCTTTTTTGAATACTATAAAGACATGTTTTAGATTCATCGCTTACCACCTACCAGTTCTATAAATACATCTTCAAGGTCCTCATTGTTAAAATGCTTTCTAAGGGTGGGTATGTCTCCGTCTGCAACAATGACGCCCTTATGGATTATAACTATCCTGTCGCAGAGTTTCTCGACTTCGCTCATTGTATGACTCGAAAAAATTATTATCTTACCCTGTTTCCTGCAATCCTCTATAAATTCATGTATGATCCTCGTGGAAGTCACATCCAGACCTGAGGTAGGCTCATCAAACAGCATAACCTTGGGATTATGCACTATAGCCCTTGCAATTGAAACTTTTTGCTTCATGCCTCTTGAAAATTTGCCCACCCTCTTATCGATATAATCCTTCATATCAAGCATATCGGCAAGTTCATCTATTCTTTTGTCTATAGCAGAGTCTTCCATATTGTTAAGCTCTGCAAAGTATCTTATATTTTCCCTTGCAGTAAGTCTGTCATATATTCCAACCTCGCCGCCGAAAAGTATTCCTATTTCTCCTCTTACTCTGTCAGGCTGCTTTAATAAATCAAATCCGTTTATTTCGGCGGTACCCTCAGTCGGCTTTAACATTGTTGCAAGCATCCTTAAGGTTGTAGTCTTTCCTGCGCCATTTTCCCCAAGCAGTCCCAGCACCTCCCCCTCTCTCGCCTCAAAGCTGATTCTCTTTACCGCTTCAAAGGCCTTGAACTTCTTTGAAAGGCCTCTTACAGTGATCATTCAATCATCTCCAATCTCGTTAATATTTTTACATATACTCGCAACAGCTATCGATGATATGCCATCTTCATTCCCTGTAAACCCGAGTCCCTCTTCGGTCTTTGCTTTTATGCTTATATTCTCTAATCCAATATCCAATGCGCCCGATATATTTTCCCTCATCTTTCCTATATAAGGAGACATCTTAGGCTTCTCGGCAATTACTGTAGCATCTATATTATTCACAGCATACCCTGAAATCTTTAATAGCATAGCAGTTTTTTCCAAAAGAACAATACTCGATATCCCCTTATATTTTCTATCAGTATCCGGAAAATGCATGCCTATATCCCCGAGAGCAGCGGCACCAAATATAGCATCTATAATGGCATGGATCAGCACATCGGCATCAGAATGGCCCAAAAGCCCCTTTTCATATTCGATTTCCACACCTCCGATAATCAGTTTACTTCCTTTGACAAGCCTGTGAACATCATAACCTATTCCTACTCTCATTTATTCCTCCTTAAAGCATCGGTGGCAGATTTGGTATTTAAAACTGGGCCAATAAATAATATGCACTCATGGCTGATAGAATAATTTATATATTAATATCATATAAAAATCAAGCCCTATTTACAATAGTTAACCAAAAAATAACGTTCATGGAGGGCCTTTAGCTGGTGTATGTAAATTATTTGAAGAATATTAAATTGCTAAGCTCACAGCCTTAAAAGTCTGTATTGTTCCTGTGCTTTATTATAGCCTCAGCTATATATATGTCATCAGGAGTCGTTATTTTTATGTTATCATAGCTGCCTTCAAAAAGTTTCACCCTTGAGCCTGCCCTTTCAACAAGCATAGTATCATCGGTGCCTATAAAGCCGCTTTTTTTTGCTTTTATATGAGCATCATATATTATGTTATATTTGAAAGCCTGAGGTGTTTGAACTGCGTAAACCTTATTCCTGTCTGGAGTATTGAGAGTAAATTTATCCGAATCGACTATTTTTATGGTATCTTTGACGGGAACCGCACAGGCTGCGGCGCCATATATATACGCTTCTTCTACACTTTTTTTGATTGTTTCTTCTCTTACAAAAGGCCTTGCACCGTCATGTATCAAAACAATATCGCACATGCCGTATAATGCAATCAGACCTTTCAATACGGAAAACTGCCTTTCAGCGCCTCCCGGTATAATCTTGGAAACTTTAGATATGCTGTATTTTTCAACGATATCTTTTCTGCATCTGTCAACTGTATCTTCACCGCAAACTATAACTATGCTATCTATACAGCTTGTACTGCTGAATACATTTAATACTTCTGCAAGTATTTCCCTTCGGCCTAATTTAATAAAAAGCTTATTTATATTGCCCATACGGCTGCTCTTGCCTGCTGCAGCTATAATGGCTCCCACTCTTAAATTTTTGTACATTAATATACCCCCAGTAAAAAACTATCACTCTTTGCCAGAGCCTATATTTAAAGAGCTGCTGCATAATGGATAAACATTCATTATGCAGCAGCTTATTTTTTATAAATATAGCTATAATCAGCCATTTTATAATATTTCCTGTTACAGCAGCTCCCTTATTTTATACTGCCCTCTCCATCTGTGCTTTGGGTTTTGCAAAAATCATCCTGCCTGCTGCCGTTTGAAGCACACTCGTAACAACGACATCGATATTTTCGCCGATAAACTTTCTGCCTCCGTCAACTACAATCATCGTACCATCATCAAGATAAGCAATACCCTGGCCATTTTCCTTGCCATCTTTGACAACCTGGATAGCCATCTCTTCCCCGGGAAGAACGACAGGCTTGACGGCATTTGCAAGCTCGTTTATGTTCAGTACCGCTACACCTTGAAATTCAGCTATCTTATTCAAGTTGTAATCATTGGTTATTACTTTCCCGCCAAGAATCTGGGAAAGCTTCAAAAGCTTTGAATCAACTTCTCCGATATCCGGAAAGTCCTTTTCGATTATTTCAACAGGAATGTTAAGTTCTTTTTGTATTTTGTTTAAAATATCCAGCCCTCTTCTTCCCCTGTTCCTTTTGAGGCTGTCGGACGAATCGGCTATATGCCTGAGTTCTTCCAGTACAAAATTAGGGATAATAAGCGGACCTTCAACAAATCCTGTTTGACATATATCAAAAATCCTTCCATCAATTATAACGCTTGTATCAAGTATTTTAGGCTGCACCCTGCTGTGTTCGCTCTTCATATATTTCTGTTTGGAGCCAAACTTTTTAAAAAAGGAAAAAACATTGTAAAATTCCTCTTTTCTCTTAATCGCGATATTCACTCCTACAGAGCCTAATACTATATTCAGTATTATAACGATGATTGTTCCTATATTATATGGCAAACCGTTAAACGGACCTGAAAATAAGTTTGCAATTATAAGACCGGTTATAAGCCCAAAAACTGCTACGATTATATCGTTCATCGGCATTTTCTGCGTTGCGCCCTCTATAAATTCAGACAATTTCCACACCAAATTAATAATCAATGGAGATATTATATACATTATAATTCCACCAATTAATGTCAGTACAATGTATGCTATAAGAGCACCATGTTGAACCTTTATAATCTGTGCATCAACTATGACAACTGAAAGTGCATAACCGATTATAAGTCCACAGAGGGTAAGCAGCCATCTTATTATTTTATTAACCAATAATAAATTCACCTCCTCTTTCTATTTATTATTGACATATACACAATAGATTAAACCAGAATAATGCACTAAAAAAGCAAATAAATTACTTAAAGAAATTAATACATTAACACTAATATATAGTAATTATAAAGAAAATTCAACTGATTAAATCTTAAAAAATTGTTAATATACTGGAAATATACTCTATTTATTAAGAACTGCATCCTTTATTATACTTTTAACTTCATCAAGCTTAAGTCCTGTAACCAATATAAGTTCACTATAAAATATTTGCTCGGTTTTTTCAAGTATCTTCTTTTCCGCAGGCGAAAGCCCCTTCTTATTTTCCCTCAAGTATAATTCCCTTATAACATCTGCAAGGCTTAAGGTATCCCCCCTTTTGATCCTTTCCATGTTTGTCCTGTATCTTTTGCTCCAGCTCTCATTTATATAGTTTTTTCCCCTTTTCAGATAACGGATAATCTCCATATATTCATTATAACTTATTATATTCCTGATCCTGAAATCGTCCATTGAATCTATAGGAATCATTACTTTCATATCATCGATAGGAATTTTCATAATATAATACTTCTTTTTTTCTTTTAATACTTCTTTTTCTTCGATCGATACGATGATGCCTGCTCCATGCATAGGATACACAATTTTATCACCTATGTTAAACATTTTACCGCCCCTTTACAAATTGTTCTACTATCAGAATACTCAACAAAGCACAGGATTGATAAAACAATTTTAAATAACTTCAATTCGTAATATGAAATCAGGTATAAATAGGATTATATTATTTTGAGCAACGAATGAGCTGTTTAAAAAAATAGGCTGTTGCACAATGAATAAATATTTTATTGTGCAACAGTCTATTTTTCATTTATATAGATGGCACGCGACTCTATGATTCTCGCCTGCCATTTTTAATTCAGGCTCTTTACTTTTGCATATATCCATGCAGTACTTGCATCTGGTATGGAATCTGCAGCCTCCAGGTGGGTTTAAAGGGCTTGGGACATCGCCGTTTAAAAGTATCCTCTCCCTTTTTTTCGTCGGATCCGGTACGGGAATCGCTGATAAAAGCGCTTTTGTATAAGGATGCTCAGGATGTGAATACAAAATTTGGGCATCCGCAATTTCAACCAGCTTCCCAAGATACATGACTCCCACCCTTCTGCTCATGTGTTTCACAACATTCAGTCCGTGAGCTATAAAAAGATAAGTCAGATTAAATTCTTTCTGCAGATCATGGAGAAGATTCAATACCTGTGCCTGTATTGAAACATCCAGGGCCGATACAGGCTCATCGCATACTATGAGTTTGGGATTCACAGCAAGAGCCCTGGCGATACCCACTCTCTGTCTCTGCCCTCCGCTAAATTCATGAGGGTATCTATTTCTATGATAGCTTGCAAGCCCAACATAGTCCAGTAATTTTTGCACCCTTTTCTCGACTTCAGCTCCTTTTGCAATATTATTGATTTTTATCGGTTCAGCGATTATGTCACCGATTGTCATTCTGGGATCAAGGGAGGCATATGGGTCCTGGAATATTATCTGAATGTTTTTATGGAATCTTCTCTGTTCTTTTTTATTAAGCTTAGTTATATCATGACCTTCAAATATTATTTGACCAGACGTTGGTCTTAATAAATTGACTATCATCATACCAGTCGTGGATTTTCCACACCCTGATTCCCCGACAAGCCCAAATGTTTCGCTCTTATATATATCGAATGTCACATCGTCGACAGCCTTCACATATTGCTTTGATCTTCCAAATATCCCATTCTCCACGGGAAAGTATTTTTTCAGATTTTTAACTTCAAGTAGCTTTTCCATGCCTATTCCCTCCCCCCTTCATCTAAACCATACATAAAGCACCTTATCTGGCGATCGCCATATTTTACAAGCTGGGGCATTTTTCTTATACATTTTTCCATGCACTTTGAACATCTTGTGCTAAAAGCACAGCCTGCCGGCATGTTCAAAGGATTCGGGACAGTACCGGGTATCATGAACAATTCTTCCTTTTTTTCATCAATTTTCGGAATAGAAAGGAGCAGACCCTCAGTATAAGGGTGAAGCGGTTTTGCAAATATTTCTTTGACACTGCCGCTTTCAACAACCTTGCCGCAATACATCACAACCACTCTATCAGCTACTTCCGCAACAACGCCAAGATCGTGGGTAATAAGCAGCACGGCGGTATTTAATTTGTTTTTAAGTTTCAAAATAAGATCCAGTATCTGTGCCTGTATTGTAACATCCAGGGCGGTCGTAGGTTCATCTGCTATCAAAAGCTCCGGATTGCAGGCAAGAGCCATGGCAATCATAACCCTCTGCCTCATCCCGCCGCTCATCTGATGGGGGTAATTTTTAAATCTTTCTCCGGGAGACGGAATGCCAACCAAATCAAGCATTTCGACAGCCCTCTCTTTTGCCTCTTCCCTCCCCATTTTTTTATGCCTTATGAGAGTTTCCGTAATCTGCTTTCCAATTGTAAACAGAGGATTTAACGAAGTCATGGGCTCCTGAAATATCATTGATATTTCGTTTCCTCTTATATCCTGCATCTCTCTTCTGGTTTTTTTTAAAATATCCTTTCCCTTAAACAATATTTCCCCACGTATTACTTTCCCCGGGGGATTTGGAATAAGTCCGAGTATGGAAAGGGATGTGACACTTTTACCGCAACCCGATTCGCCGACCAATGCAACAATCTCTCCATTATCTATATTAAAACTCATACCATCTACAGCGTTAAAGGTACCGTCTTTTAATTTAAACTGTGTAACCAAGTCTTTGACTTCAAGTAACATAACATCTCCACCTTATCAACGAAGTTTCGGATCCAATGCATCTCTCAAACCGTCTCCCAGAAGATTAAACGCAAGCACGGTTATAGTTATGGCAAGTCCCGGAAATAATATTATATGGGGGGCGTTGCTGAAATACCCTCTTCCAGAACCAAGCATGCTGCCCCATTCGGCATATGGCGGCTGAACTCCGAGGCCTAAAAAGCCCAAGGCGGACGTATCAAGTATTGCCGTTGAAATCCCGAGCGTTGCCCTTACAATTATAGGTGACATCACATTTGGAAGAATGTGCTTGAAAATAATAGCCGCATCGCTGTTTCCCACGATGCGCGCAGCCTGAACATATTCATTCTCCTTTACCGATAGGATCGAGCCCCTTACGATCCTCGCATACTCAGGTATAGTGACTATACTTATTGCGACTATGGCTTTATCGATGCCCTTCCCGAGAGCGCTCATAAACGCTATTGCAAGAAGCATTGAGGGAAAGGCAAGGATTATATCCATGATTCTCATTATAATCATATCGGTTTTACCGCCATAGTATCCTGCGGCCGACCCCAGTATTATACCTGATGTCAGTGCAATTGCGACTGCGAAAATTCCGACTCTAAGCGATATCTTGGTACCATCTATAACCCTGCTTAATATGTCCCTCCCCTGCTCGTCTATGCCAAAGATATGGGATGGGGAAGGAGGCTTCAGACTCTGTGAAAGATCACCCTTATAAGGATCATAAGGCATCAAAATTTTTCCAAAAAGCGCAACGAATATAAGGATCACTATTATAGCAAGTCCGACCATCGCCGCTTTATTTTTACTCAATATCCTCCACATTTCCTTCAAAGGAGAATATGCCTTCCTCACATCTATACTTTTTCCTGTGTTTAACTCAAGGTTGTTTTCCATAAAGCATTCCTCCTTTTATGAATATTTAATTCTCGGGTCAAGATACGCATATATAATATCCACAATCAGATTTACAACTACAAAAACCACGGCCATTAACATCACGGCACCTTGAACAACGGGATAATCTGATTTTAAAATAGAATCCACCACATAACTTCCGACTCCGGGCCACGAAAACACCGTTTCCGTGAGGACCGCCCCGCCAAGCAGCGAGCCGAGCTGAAGTCCTATAACTGTAATTATCGGGATCAAGGCATTCCTCAAAGCATGTTTCATTATCACTGCCCTCTCAAACAGTCCCTTTGCCCTGGCTGTACGTATATAATCCTGCCGTATCACCTCTAACATGGTGGATCTTGTCATCCTTGCAATAATTGCCGTAGAATATGAACCCAATGCCGCGGCCGGAAGTATCATATGGCTTAATGCACTCTTAAGTGCTTCCATATTGCCCGTTAAAATGCTGTCCAGTATATAAAAGCCCGTGATATTCACAGGTTCCAGCCCAAGCTGTATGCGTCCGGATACAGGTACTAAATGAAGCTGTACAGCAAACAATACGATCAATATGAGCCCTAACCAGAATATTGGCATGGATACTCCTATTAATGCAAATACCATGCTCAAATAATCTATAATAGAATTTTGTTTTACTGCAGATATTATGCCTATCAATATTCCAAAAACCGAAGCTATGATAATTGCAGCAAGAGCAAGCTCTATCGTAGCCGGAAATCGCGACAATATCTCTTTTGTAACGGAAGTCTGCGTTATAAGAGAATTCCCGAGATTGCCCCTTATCGCATTTTTAAAAAAGTTCCAGTACTGCACATACAGAGGATCCTTTAAGCCTAGCTGCATTCTTAATTTTTCTATCTGGTCGGCAGTGGCATGTTGTCCCAAAATTATGCTTGTAGGATCAGCCGTAAATACATGCATAACTACGAAAACAAGTATTGATACCCCTATAAGTACGGGTATCAATAATAATAATCTTTTTAAAATATACTTAGCCATCTAATTCCTCCCACGAAAATAATAAATATGGAAACTCCGCCTGTACGGCGGATTTCCATATTTATTTCATATATATACTGCCTCAAACCTTTTCATCGGTTCTACTAAGGTATATTCTCAAAATTCGCTTTGTTTTATCATTCCTTGGTAACATCCTTTAGAAATACCGAACCCGTCCTGTGAACATAAAATCCTTTTATCTTGGGAGAGCTTGCCGCAAGATTTGTACCATGAGATATCAAAATCCACGGAGCATCCTTTGCAACTATCTGCTGTATCTGCTTGTAAATATTATCCCTTTCAGTGCCGTTTGGTGTAAGCCTCCCCTTTACAAGGAGTTCGTCAACCTGTTTGTTTGTATACTTGGCTACATTCAGGCTCGACTTGATCTCATTCGAGTCAAAAAGTGATAAGAAATTATCGGCATCACCATTGTCGCCCGTCCAGCCATAAAACAGGATATCGCCTTCGCCCTGCATCGATTTCTGCTTATATTCTGTCCACTGGTATGTTTGAATCGTTGCTTTTATTCCGACCTTGCTCAAATAATTCTGTACTGCTTCGGCAAGTTTCTGGCCTCCGACTGCGTTATACGGTCTTGGATTAGAATAAGTTATTATCTTTACCTGCAAATTTTCCTTACCCAAATCCTTCAGCATCTGCTTAGCCTTATCCGGATTATACTCATAAGGCTTAACTGTATCATCATAGCCTGGTATAAAGCTCGGAAGCGGACTATTTGCAACTTCTGCATATCCCTGGTACAGATACTTTACAAGTTCATCACGGTTTATGGCATAGGAAACGGCTTCCCTCAATTTCGGGTCATTAAATGGAGCTCTTGAGCAGTTAAATGCAAGGTAATTGATGTTCATGCCCTTATCCTGGAATATGGTAAGCTCCTTTTCTTTCAGCTTTGGAATATCATTAGGATCAAGTCCGTCCATCATGTCGATCTGCCCTGCGATAAGGTCATTTGCGCGAACGGAATTCTCTTTCTCAAATTTGAAAATGATCTTATCCGCATCTGGTTTTGTCCCCCAGTAATTCGGGTTCCTTTCAAGTGTTATCGACTGCCCCTTATCCCATTTCACAAACTTATACGGGCCTGTTCCAACAGGGCTTTCATTTAAGTTATCATTATGAGCCTTAAGGGCTGTCGGGCTTGCAATAGGTGCTGCAAGACTCATAGCAAGGTTCGCAAGGAATGGTGTATAAGGTTGTTTTAATATGAACTTTACGGTGTAATCATCGATTTTTTCTACTTTGTCAACTGCTCCGAATGTAAATGATGCATATGGCATATCATCCTTCACTTTTGGAGGCAGCTGTCTTTCTACATTGTATACTACTGCATCGGCATTAAAGTCGGTGCCGTCATGGAACTTTACACCCTTTTTCAGGTGGAAGGTATACTCTTTTCCATCAGGACTTATTTCCCACTTTTCAGCAAGTCCGGGAACTATTTCAGTGCTGTCCTTTTTATAATTTACCAGAGTATCGTATATCTGCACTGTAACTTTTGCAGACTCTCCATCGTCGACCCATGCAGGATCAAGCCCTCTTGGATCAGCGCCTTGTGCATAATAAAATATCTTAAGTGATTTATTTGCAGTTTGCTTTGTACCGCAGCCGGCTGCAAATACCGAAAATACTATTATTAGCGAAATAATTAAAGCTACTGCCTTTTTCATTTTTTATCCCCCTTTAAAATATAACTGCTCTGCTTAATATATATTTTTCAACACAAAGATGAATTAATGAATTGAATATATGCCATAAATTTCATATGTATTTATCTTACTATTATATTTATGCATATATAATAATAATGAATTACCAATTGGCTGCCATATATTTGACTTTTTTATATTTTAACATTATCCTTTAGTAAAAGCAATACTTATTTCAAGCCATTTATCAAATATTGTCCATGTGCTATAAACATATGTCTATTTACAATGCTTGCACCATATTAAGTTTAAATTTTCAAAATTATGCATAATATATTTTATGGTTGAATAATTATAATATAATTATTTCATTTTTATTTTTTTGTAAACTATTTTTAGCACACATTGACAAATACAGTAAAATAAAACTATAATAGGCTTATACAGAGCAAAACACATCGGGGAGTGAGCTTATTTATGAAAGATTTGATATTTGATGATTTTCAGGAACAGGTGGCTGAAATACTGATAAGGCACAAAAGTATTATAGATATTTTAACAAAACTCCAGGAGGCGGAAGCAAGACTTAACAGGGCCGTTGCAAAATCTGTTACTACTTGCGGGTGCCTTCAGATAGATGCAAAAAAGCAATGTATATCCTGTGACATGCCAAAAGATGTGACTTTCGAAGAGCTCAGCAATATGATGAAAAGCCATTTAAAAGGCAGCCTCTGCGATAATTGCAGGAATATAATTGAAAAGGAAATGGGAAACAATATATTTTATATAGTTTCTCTTTGCAATGCTCTCGGCATTAATCTATATGATGTTTTTTTGGAGGAATATGACAGGTTAAAGCTGTTGGGAAAATATGACATGAGATAAACCCGATCAAGCGGGTTTTTTATTTAATGGAAATTATTTTATATTGTCAGTATAAATTTTTTATATATGCCTTTCCATCATAACTTGCTCTTTTAGCCTTTTTAAACCATCGATTATTGCTCTTGTCCTTACTTCTCCTATACCTTCAACGCTGTCAAGCTCGTCGGCAGAGGCTTTAAGTATGCTCTGAAAATTTAGAAATTCTTTTACAAGATTTGATATAATCGACATCGGAAGCCTGGGTATCTTGCTTAGCATCCTGTATCCCCTGGGCGTAATTATCTCATCTAGTACCTCCATGTCTTCAGGATATCCCAGCATCTTGCATATCTCAAGAATGTCCAGAAGCTTATCATAATCCATATCGGATATATCATTCCAGGTTTTCATGTGATCCTCATCCTCATCTGAGGAATGGTAATCCTTTATAAGGTATATACCATCCGTCTCAACACCATTTACGAGTTCATTCATCTGCATGCTTACAAGATTGCCCTCATCCCCGAGTTCGCATATATATCTTTCAACTTCTCTTACTATTCTTAAAACCATCTCGGTTCGCTGGATAGCAACTGCTACATCATACAGCGTCACAAAATCTTGGAATTCAAGGACCGACAGGTTTCTTGCCGCCCGGTCGAGCGCATTTTTATATTTTTCGAGAGTCTGTATTGCTTGATTTGCTATGGATAATATTATCGATGTATCTCTTAAGACATATTTTATGTTTCCCTTATATACTGTGATTATATTTCTCCTCTGAGAGATGGATATTACTGTGGCATCAGTCTGCTTAGCCACTCTATCGGCAGCCTTATGCCTGGTCCCGGTTTCTAAAGTCGGTATTGAAGGATCTGGTACAAGCTGGGTATTGGCATACAATATCTTTTTAAGGTCGCTGCTTATGATTATGGCTCCATCCATTTTTGCAAGCTCATATAGATACGAAGGAGAATAATCGCTGTTTATGCTAAAACCTCCATCTATTATCTTAAGAACATCCTCACTGTCTCCGATTACGATTAAAGCTCCTGTACGCGATTTTAATACATTGTCCAGTCCTTCCCTCAGCAGTGTTCCCGGCGAAAGGATTTTTAAAATATTCAAAAATTCAATTTCCCTTTTTCTTTTTTCTTTCATATTAATCTCCATTCCGCCGCTCATGGCCTATGGCAAGACAACAACTACTAGCTTTTAAGAGCTATATCCAGCGCTTCATAAATATTTTGAACACCATATATTTTGATTTCGGAAAAACCTTTAATATTTTTTGCGTTGTCCTTTGGCAAGACAACAGACTTAAAGCCTAATTTATATGCTTCTTGTATCCGTTTTTCAATATAACTTATTCCGCGCACTTCTCCTGTCAGGCCGACTTCTCCCATTACAGCCATCTCGGAGTTAATCTCCTTATTTTTAAAACTTGATGCGACAGACAATATTATTCCAAGGTCGACTGCAGGCTCATCAACTTTTATTCCACCTGCGACATTTACATATGCATCGCATGTCTGAAGCTGCATTCCCGCCCTCTTTTCAAGTACGGCCATAAGCAGCACCACTCTGTTATAATCTATGCCTGTAGCCATACGCCTTGGCATCCCAAAACTTGTTTGGCTAACCAGTGCCTGAAGCTCAACCAAAACCGGCCTCGTTCCTTCAATGCTCGAGACTACCACATTCCCGGGTACGTTTTCTGGCCTTCCAGTTAACATAAGCTCTGAAGGATTCGGCACTTCAACAAGTCCCGTATCCCTCATCTCAAATATACCTATTTCATTTGTCGAGCCAAACCTGTTTTTAACTGCTCTCAATATCCTGTATGTATGATGCCTTTCGCCTTCAAAGTACAATACCGTATCGACCATATGCTCAAGGACTCTCGGCCCCGCGATGGAGCCCTCCTTCGTAACATGCCCTACTATAAAAATGGCTACATTCATGGATTTTGCGATACGCATCAGCCTTCCCGTCGCTTCCCTTACCTGGCTTACGCTTCCTGGTGCGGAAGTAAGCTCTCCTCTGTACATCGTCTGTATGGAATCGATTACTGCTATATCCGGCTTGATATCTTCGATAAACTTTTCAATCAAATCTATATCGGTCTCCGATACTATATATAAATTGTCGCTGTCGACTCCAAGCCTTGAAGCCCTGATTTTAATCTGTTTTTCCGATTCTTCCCCCGATATATATAGTATTGTTTTGTTTTCCTTTCCTATACTATTTGATATCTGCAAAAGCAAAGTCGATTTCCCGATTCCAGGATCGCCGCCTACAAGTATCAGAGATCCTTTTACGATGCCTCCGCCCAGAACCCTGTCAAGCTCTTTCAACCCTGTTTTATATCTTTCTTCATCCATTACCTTTACATCATTTAATTTTACAGGCTGTGAATTTCCTGCAAACTGCTCCGTTTTTTTGTCCTGCTTTATTTCTTCTACCATGGTGTTCCAGCTTCCGCACCCGGGACATTTGCCAAGCCATCTTAAAGATTCATATCCGCACTCGCTGCATATAAAAACAGTTTTCGATTTCATTTTTTCACTCCCTTATATAATCTATAAATTATATAAAAAAATGGGGTGCAAGAAAACATCCCATTTCCCTAAAAGAAGCGAGGTGCAGGGGTTGCACCTTACTTCTTAATGAACTCAAGTTCTCCATTTTCAGCGTCGATATCCACGCTGTCACCCTTTTTTATATTGCCCCTAAGCATTTCTTCAGATAATCTATCCTCTACTGTCTTTTGTATAGCACGTCTCAATGGTCTTGCACCATAGTTTATATCAAACCCCTCTTTAGTCAAAACCTTCTTCGCAGCATCCGAAAACTCAACATGGATATTGAGATCATCAAGCCTTTTTCCGACGTCCTTGAGCATCAATGAAACTATTTTTTCAAGATCACTTTCTTCAAGCTGATGGAACACGATGACTTCATCCAGCCTGTTTAAAAATTCCGGCCTGAAAGTCTTTCGAAGCTCTTCAAGCACATTATCCTTCATCCTGTCATATGATCTTTCAGATTCCCCTTCATCGGTCGAGAATCCCATAGTCCTTTGCTTTCTTATGGTTTCCGCACCAACATTTGATGTCATTATGATTATGGTATTCTTGAAGTTGACTGTTCTTCCCTGTCCATCCGTAAGCCTTCCATCTTCGAGTATCTGCAGCAAAATGTTGAATACATCGGGATGGGCCTTTTCGATTTCATCAAATAGAACCACCGAATACGGATGCCGTCTCACGGCTTCTGTAAGCTGACCGCCTTCATCATAGCCGACATATCCCGGAGGAGATCCTATAAGCCTGGACACCGAATATTTTTCCATATACTCAGACATATCTATCCTGACCATCGCATTTTCATCACCGAACATTGCTTCCGCCAGCGCTTTGGAAAGCTCGGTCTTTCCTACCCCCGTGGGTCCTAAGAATATATAGGAACCGATCGGCCTTTTAGGATCTTTAAGGCCAACTCTGGCTCTTCTGACAGCCCTTGATATTGCCTTTACAGCTTCATCCTGGCCGATTACCCTTTTATGAAGTATCTCTTCAAGATGCAGCAGCCTTTCGGATTCCTTTTCTGTAAGCTTGCTTACAGGTATATTGGTCCACTTTGCAACAACCTGGGCGATCTCTTCAGGTCCTACAATAGGGTTTGAAGCTTCATTCTGATTTTTCCAGTTCCCTTTGAGGCCATCTAATTTATTCTTTAATTTCCTTTCTTCATCCCTGAATTTTGCAGCTTTTTCAAATTCCTGGCTTCTTATGGACTCTTCCTTTTCTTTCTCAATTGCGCTCAACCTGTCCTCTAATTTTTTCAAATCATCGGGCGGCGTAAACATCTGAAGCCTTACTCTGGCAGCGGCCTCATCCATTAGATCTATTGCTTTATCGGGCAGGTATCTGTCTGTTATATACCTATCCGAAAGTTCAACCGCCGTTTCAATTGCTTCATCAGTAATCTTTACCCTGTGATGGGCTTCATATTTATCCCTCAGTCCTTTTAATATCTCAACTGCCGCTCTTTTGTCAGGTTCTCCTACCATAACAGGCTGGAACCTTCGTTCGAGCGCAGGATCCTTTTCGACATATTTCCTGTATTCTTCAATAGTCGTCGCACCGATGCACTGCAATTCACCCCTTGCAAGGGCAGGTTTCAATATATTCGATGCATCAATCGCACCTTCTGCGGCACCTGCACCTATTATGGTATGCATCTCATCTATAAATAGTATCACGTTTCCGGCCTTTCTTATCTCAGCCATTACCTTCTTTAACCTTTCTTCAAATTCGCCTCTATATTTCGAACCGGCTACCATCGACGAAAGATCAAGTACGACAACTCTTTTATTCCTCAGCAACTCAGGCATCCTGCCTTCTACTATCTTTTCAGCCAAACCCTCAACCACAGCCGTCTTTCCAACTCCAGGCTCACCTATTAGCACCGGATTATTTTTTGTTCTTCTTGAAAGTATCTCGATAACCCTTTCGGTTTCGTTTTCTCTTCCTATAACCGGGTCGAGCTTGCCTTCCTTTGCCATTTCTGTAAGATCGCGTCCATACTGATTGAGCGTCGGCGTATTTGCACCCTTTTGCGATACATCCGCTTCCTTGCCCGTAGATTCGCCCATTCCCATGCTATCTATAAGTTCCTGCCTTAATCTGTTAAAATCTACTCCAAGGGATTCAAGAGCAGCGACTCCGACACCTTCCCCTTCTCTTATAAGTCCGAGAAGCATATGTTCAGGGCCAACATAATTGTGCCCCAGATTCCTTGCTTCAACAATGGATAATTCAAGCAGTCTCTTTGTCCTGGGAGTCAAGGCCATCTCCGTCTGATACATGGAAGGTGTACCTCTTCCTTCAATATTTTCCACCTGTTCTCTTACTTTATCAAGCGTTACTCCCATATTTTGCAATATCTTTGAAGCACTGCCTTCTCCTTCTTTTATGATACCGAGAAGTATATGTTCAGTCCCTACATAAGTATGATCAAAATACTGAGCCTCTTCCTGAGCCAGAAGCAAAACCTTCTGAGCCCTTTCCGTAAATCTTCCAAACATCATAATATCACCTCATTTCAACTTTTCTCGTACATATTCGGCCCGCTTTATGTCCCTTAATTCAGGTGAAAGTTCCTTTCCTTCCCTTTTAACCAAATTAGCAGGCTGCATATTTATCATAATTTCGTTCAATAAAATGGGATCTATCCCGTCAATTATTCCTAATTCTTTCCCAAGCCTTACATTTGATAGGAGATTCAAGCATTCGCTGCTCGATAATATTCTCGCATTTTTAAGTATCCCAAGGGATCTCCATGCAGTGTCTTCAACCATGGTCATATTTGATTCCTTTAATCTCTGCCTTGCGGCTCTTTCCTTATCGATCAGCTGCTTTGTGACTGCAGCAAGGTTGGATATTATCTCCTCTTCGGAAAGACCTAGCGTTATCTGGTTTGATATCTGGTATATATTACCCTGTACGTTCGAGCCTTCTCCGTATATTCCCCTTATAGTAAGCCCTACCTGGCTTACCGCATTCAACATTCCATTAATGTTTTTAGTAACGGACAAACCGGGAAGATGTAACATAACTGAAGCTCTGATTCCTGTCCCTATATTCGTAGGGCAAGCCGTAAGATAACCTATTTTCTGATCATATGCATAATCGATATTTTCTTCAATGACATCGTCTATATTGCTTGCAAGTTCATAAACTTCCCGCAGCTGAAACCCAGGGTAAATGACCTGCAGCCTTATGTGATCCTCTTCATTTATCATGATGCTGACGGTTGAATCTTTATTTATAAGCACCGCCGACTTTTCACAGTTATCTACAAGCCCCGGGCTTATAACATGTTGCTCAACCATCGCCATCCTGTCTGTCGGAGTGATCTTTGAAAGTTCGATAAGGCGAAACTCTTTGGAAAGCACGGTATTGCTTTTTAAAATCGCATCGCTGCACTTTTGTATGATTTTTTTTGCCTCTTCAACACTCATCATATGAGGGAAGCGATATCCCTTTACATTCCTTGCAAGCCTTACCCTGCTTGAAAAAATGATGTCGCTTTCCGGACCTTCTTCGTTTATCCAGTTCCCCATGGCTTACACCCCCTTGTTATTATCCTTATTCTCCAGTTCTTTTATTCTATCCCTGAGTTTCGCAGCTTTTTCAAATTCCTCGCTGTCTATAGCCTTCTTAAGCTCATATTTTAATCTCTCGGTGTCCCTCTTAATCCTTATAAGTCCGCCGGTTCTTCTTGGTACCTTGCCTGTATGCTGTGTATTTCCATGTATTCTTTTTATTATAGGTTCAAGTCTGTCCGCAAAAGCATGATAGCATTCACTGCATCCAAGCATGCCCGTTCTTTTAAACTCTTCAAAGTCGAGCCCGCATGCCGGACATTTTATATGCTTTTCCGTCTGGTACGTAACAGGATTGTTTCCTGTAAAATCCATAAGCCCTGTCAGTATATTCGAAAACGAGAAAGGAGCGACAAAGTCCGTTACATCGCTGCCTATGTTAAATTCATTTCTCTCTCTCGCACATTGTTCACAAATATGGAATTCACTCTTTACTCCGTTTATTATTTTTGTGATATGCACTGTTGCGGGTCTTTCATTACAAATCTCACATAACATATATTTTACCTCCTTTAAGATTGTATAACTCTTTATCTGTCTTTCGTTTATTAAAAGCTAACTTAACAAAACAATCAGCATCGATTTTAGAATATTTGCCCTTAAGGAATCTCTCATCTCTTGCTGCACATTTATAGTCTTATCATTTATAGCAGCATTCATTATAGATGCTTCCCTCTCTGTTATAAGATTATGATCCAGAAAAGCATCTATATAAGATTCCGCTGCCCTCTGTGTAATCTCGCCGCCTATTTTTTCTGAAATAAGCTTATTTAAGTAATCATTACCATCCAAGCTTATTCTTGTTATTCTGATGGAGCCGCCTCCGCCTCTTTTGCTTTCTATATAATAACCCCTGTCCGTGTTAAATCTCGTCATCAATACATAATTGATTTGAGACGGCGCACATCCGAAATGATTTGCAAGTTCATTCCTCTGTATTTCCAGAATATCCCCGTCGGTTTCTTCAAACATTCTTTTAATGAATTCTTCAATCAAATCAGATAACCTTGGCATCCATTTCACCTTCTTTTGACTTTGACTTTCTTTGACCTTTGTTCTAATTACATTATATACGGTTATAAAAATAATTCAATACCTAAAATTAATTATTTTAAACCAAATGGCAAAAAAGATTTATAAACATCTATTTAATATTATTTCAAATTATTTGACTTTTAAACCTTTCATATACCTTCCTGATCTCATCATCGTATTCTATAAATAATCCTGCTATATCCGGATCAAAACTTTTTCCTGATTCACTGATAATTATATTTCTGGAATATTCATAAGAGAATGCATCCTTGTATGATCTCTTGCTGGTAAGTGCATCAAAGACATCGGCCACCGCGACAATCCTCGCACTCAGAGGTATATCCTCTCCTGCCTTTCCATATGGGTATCCGCTTCCATCCCATTTTTCATGGTGGCCTTCCGCAATTTCTATACCCATGCTGAATATGCTTCTTCCATTCTTCTGTACTTTTTTCTCCGCGGTTTTTAGCACCCATGAACCATATATGGTGTGAGCCTGCATTATAGAAAACTCTTCAGGTGTAAGCCTTCCGGCCTTTAAAAGTATATCATCCCTTATTCCTACCTTGCCTATATCGTGAAGAGTGCTAAATCTTTCGATATTGTCGATATAGTCGATATTTATTATATCGCTGTATTTTTTATTCTTTGATAGAAGTTTTGCCAGCAACCTCGAGTATACGGATATTCTCTTTAAGTGCTCTCCTGTATTACGGTCCCTTTGTTCAGCCAGTTTTGCAAGTGCCTGCACGGAACCTATTATCATATCATCTATGAATATAGTTTTTTCAAGTCCGAGAGCTATGCTGTTGGCGATGATTTTCAAAAAATCAATATGTTCCTTTTTATATATATTTTTACGATTGCTCGAGAAAAAAATAATTCCTATTACTTTTTTATTGTTTTTGAGCGGAAAGGTAATCGATGATCTTATGCCTTCCTCAAGAAGTATTTTATTATATTCTTTAATGGATTTGCCCTTAGTATAGTCTTCAAGATCATTTATAATCCTCTCTTTGCCCGTTTGCACAATTTTTATAAGACTGGTATCATAAATATTTGTTTTATATCCCAAGAGCCTCTTCGGTAAGTTTTTATGATTTTTTCCTGATGCACCAAAAGAAGCTTTTATAGTTTCCCCATCATCTTCAATTAGCGCAATGCCTATATATGTATATGGAATATATGCCGAGAAAGAATCATATATGTAATCCAAAATATCTTTAAAAGGTTTATTCATGTTTATATTTTCTATCAACGATATCAAGCTGTTAAACTTGTCCGAATTCATGATCGATTTTTCTTTTATGCCCATAAATATCCCTCCACAAATGTAATCATATATATTATCGTACATGCATTAAATTGGTTTAGCATAAATTTGCATTAACATACAAAAAGAACCGGATAAAAACTAATCCGGCTTTTTTAGTACACTTCTTATCAGGCATATGTCTTATATCTGATATCCGAAAAATATTCTCAAATAATCCTGTTGTCCCGCTTTTATTCATATAGCGAGCGATCCTTTTCAAGCTTGTTAAATATAATGACAATCACCGATGTTAAAAGCAGGTATATAACTGCTGCTATTATAAAGGGTGAAATTGTAAAATCCCTTGTAACCGCTTCTTTTGCAGCCCTAAGCAGGTCCGGCATGCCGATGGCGGCCACAAGTGCCGTATCTTTTACGAGATTTATGGCTTCATTTGAAGTTGGAGGAATTATCCTCCTTATAGTCTGAGGCAATATAATAATCAGCATAGTCTGCCTGTAATTCATCCCTAAAACCCTTGCGGCTTCATACTGGCCCTTGTCTATCGATTGTATGCCTGCTCTTATTATTTCTGAAAGATATGCAGAATAGTTCAATATAAAAGCCAGCGATGCCGCTATAAATGGTTCAAACCTTATCCCAAGTACCGGTAATCCAAAATATACAAAAAATACCTGCAGCATAAGGGGAGTCCCTCTAAGTATCCATGTATAGATATCAGCCGCAAATTTAAGCGTTTTTATTCCCGATACTTTAACAAGCGCGATTATAAGTGCAATGGGAATGGAAAACAATGCTGTAACTGCATACAATTCGATAGTTGTTATTGAACCTTTTAGTATAAATATCGTGACATCCTTAACATAATCCAATTCTCTCACCCTATTTTACAACAATATCTTTACCGAACCATTTTTCAGATATTTTTTTCGCGGTTCCATCATCTTTCATGTCGTCAAGTGCTTTATCGAGAGCTTCCCTAAAATCTTTATCTTCTTTTCTTATTCCGACTCCGTATGATTCTTCCCCGAGGTTATCTTCAAGGACACTATATACGCCCGGCTTCTTGGAAATATAATACCTGCCTACAACTTCATCTACGACTACTGCATCTATTCTTCCATTTGCAAGATCCATCAAAGCTTCCGTGTTATTTGAAAACTTTCTTATTTTTTTCAGCGAGTTCATGGTCACGGCATCATTCTTCAACGCATTTTCGCTACTGCTTCCCATCTGAAGTCCGACGACTTTTCCCTTTAAATCCCCTTTAGACTTTATGGAAGAACCATTTTTTACTACGATGATCTGCCTGTTTTTCAGATATACTCTTGAAAAATCAATCTCTTTCTTCCTCTCATCTGTGATTGTAAGGCCGTTCCATATGACGTCTATATCTTTATTTTTTAAGCTAAGCACCACACCGTCCCAGTCAACAGGTTTAAATTCAACTTTGACCCCTAACCTTTTTGCTGCCTCCTTGGCAAGGTCTATATCGAATCCGACAATATCCCCATTCCCGTCTCTGAATCCCATAGGCGGAAAACTGTCATCAAGCCCTACTATGAATTTTCCCTTTTCTTTTATGCCGTTTAAAGTATTTGCACCCTGTGCACTTTTAGTCTCCTTATCGCTAATACTTTTTCGCCCTTTTAAACTGCATCCTGTAAATAATACTGCTGCCAGCAATACTATCGTAAATAAAACTTTCTCTGTCCTCTTCATTTCTATCCCCCATTTCCATTCTTTATATTATTATTATACTTTAGTAAGCTAAATTTGTAAACTATTAAACTAAAATTCTTTTAAAAAAAGGCTATCTCAAAATAAGGAAATAATACAAATTATTGAGCGGCTTAAATTTGCGGACTCAATAATTTGTATATAAAACCTATTTTGAGACAGTCTCTTTTAACTATTCCTGTGCACCAGAAGGTAAAGTCTCCTCCTGTCCTTATGTTCTATGGCAGATACATCAAATTCGTTACTTTTTAATACATCGATAATTGAACCGACCTCCTTTGAATTCTTATCCTGGATTATTATCTCAAGTTCATCATCCTTTGATACTATAGGAAGGATCTGATAAAGCCTATCAGTATCATTCGGAGTTATTGAAGATCCAAATTCCAATCTGTAATCCGACATAAATTCAATCCTCCTTATACTCTTATATATTTTTTGTCTATTTCAAAATTAGTATTCCAGGATAAATAAAGTTTAAGATAAACCGGATTTATATCCTTTTGGCACATATCACAAGTCTGGCATCATTAAACTCATATGAACAAGTCACCAGAGTCAATATTTTATCGCCTTTCGTCACTTCAATGCCAGTCTCATATATTGAGTTGCGTGATATTATATTAAGATACCGTGCATATTCCTCGTCGCTGTCGAAGTAAACCTGTATAAAGTCAGAGCCTTGGTGGAAAATATATACTGAAAAAATACGCCATTTCATAGATTGCTCAAGCGAGTCGTATTCAATTGTTTTATGTTTTAGGCAAAAGGCTGGATCCTTGTAATTTAAGAGGCTTCCGAACATGGTTCCGTCTTTCAGGCTGTGACCATAAATAACAGTATTGAAATCCCTGTCACCGGTATTTCTGTAATCCATGAATATGGCTCCATGGGAGGACTTTTTCCGCTCCACGTTATGATTTAAATAAAATCTATTATTATCGGCTTGTACGACAGGATAATCGATTTTTGTACCAGCTATTTTGATCCACCCGACAACATCTTTATTAATATCAAGAAGACTCTCAAACCTACCGGCATACTGCCCGTGTAAATTTGGATCTGAACTATCCATTTTGTCGATACTTCCTGCATCACCAAATTTATGATATTCCTCGCTCAAATTTTTATTGAGAACTGTGTTGGAATAACCATCATACAAATAGATGCCGATGTTTATACCGCTGTATAGCAGGATAGCAGACAGTATGACAATTAAAACCTTCCTGATCCTATTTCTCTTCTTAAACATAAATAGACTCCTAATCAAGGGGCTGTCTCAAAATAAATTTTATATACAATATATTGGACTCCACAAATCTGAGCTACTCAATATTCTGTATTATTTCTTTATTTTGAGACAGCCTCTACATTTATCAATTACAGTAAAATTATCTGTTTTTCTTTTTGCCAAGAAGCATCACAGCGCAAATTGATAGGCTGCTGCCGGCAAATAACCATAGCATTATAGGGATCGAATCCCCCGTCTTCGGTGCAACCTCTGTCTGCGTATTTTTAACCGAAGCTGTCGGAGTTGTTTCACCATGGGTATCATCTTTCGGCAAGTATTTATCGTCCATATTGTTAACAAACGTATACTTCAACACAACTCCGTCCGATACGATATCCGCTTTTATCACTTTATCGCTCTTCATATACATATAAGGAGCCTCGAGCTCGGCAATAGTGTAATGACCATAGGCAATATCCGTAAATCTTGCTTTGCCATTACCGTCACTTACCGCCTGGGCAATTAAACTACCCTTTTCATTATACAAACCGAATCTTGCATTTTTCAACGGTTCCCCATTGGTATTGGTTTTTAGTATTTCTATGTTGCCATGTATTTTCATATATGGAGGTATCAACCTGTCGGCAAATGTGCCGAGATCAAATGTCTTCCCATTTTCGTTCACATAGGCCGTCAGTGTTTTATCGGACAACAAGTATCCTGCCGGAGCCGCTGTTTCCCTTATCACATACTTTCCATAAGGTATATCACTGAATAAAGCTATGCCGTCCTCTCCTGTAACAGCTTTAGCAATCGGTATGCTAAACTCCGCATCGCCAGTGGAATAAAGGGTAAAGGCAGCACCTTCCAAGGGTTTTTCTCCACTCTCATCGATCTTTGTAATCTTTATATTCCCCTTGACAATCTCATTAGATATAGATGCTGGAGATGCCGTTACAATTTCGCCATCTTTCCTTACGGAAGCAGTAAGCATAGCATCCGTTGACAAATATCCTTCAGGTGGATTTGTTTCCCGTATAGTATAATCGCCGTAAGATACATGCTTGAACAGCACTTCCCCATCCTGCGCACTTACTGCAGTTGCCACGCTGTTTCCATCGCCATCATACAGAGTAAATTTAGCTCCTGCCAGAGGATTTGAGTTTGTCCCTGTCTTACTGAAGCGTATGCTCCCATAAATCCTTGCATCTTCGTATTCATAGCTTATATCCTTTACAACATCTGCGCCCGATATTGTAAAAGTATAATCTTTTTTGCTGATGCTGTAGCCTGTGGGTGCAACTGTTTCCTTTACAGTATAAGGCACGTCAAACCTTAGCATGTCAAAGAGCACCGACCCGTCTTTGCCAGTAGTCCCCTTCTGAACTACATTGCCGTATTTGTCTATCAGCTCAAATTCTGCGCCTTCCAGTTTTTTTATACTGTTCTCAGCATCCACCTTATACACTGTAATACTGCCGACTTCACCGCTCCCGGTACTGCCGGAGCCGGACCAGTTAACCGCCATTGGCTGTGAAGTACCCCTTTCAAGTGAACCCGTACCGTTAAATGTCGCCTCGTTTGTAAATGGCGATTTGCTTTTATCCGTTACGTTAGTCCGGAATGTAAGCCTGTATCCGCCGGAAGCAGGAGACGGCAGTTTAAAAGTAAACATGCGAGAATCCATATCATACTGGACGTTTTCCGCTGTGAGTTCAATCTTTTCACCGACAACCATATTACCGTCCTTATCGATGCTCTGGTGATAGAGTGTAACTGAAGCTGTATCCAACGCAAGCCCTTCCTGCAGTTGATCGGTGACGGCAGCGTCAGTCAAGGGAATTCCGTTGGAATTTATGTTGACTGTCCAGTCTATATATGTTTTACCCGATGTGTACGAGCCCTCTTTGCTTATCACAGTATTATTTACCTTTTGCGATCCAGTGCTCACCACTCCGCCTTTTACAAGATCATGAGTGAGTGAGGCCTTATTTTCAATCTCCTTATTGCCGTTTGTCTTGAAAATGCTCAAGTCGGTAATTTTGGTCTTGAATGTAATGGTATAGGTTTTGTCGATTGTATCCGGAAAAGTGTATTTAAGAACGCCTGTTTTATCCGGGTCTTTGACATCCGCCGGATCATAGGAAAATGCATCAGTATCGGCACCGTTATCTATAGCAGCAGAGCCTTCGACATATTCCATGCCCCCGGGAATGTTATCCGTGAAAACCGCATGATTTAGAGACATTTTATTGTTGTTGACAACAACTTTCCAGGTTATTTCCCTCGTCTTGTAATCGTAACCTGTACCTGTCTTTCTTATAACTTCACTGTTTACATTCCGGCTACCCTCGAAACTTGAATCTTCAATATTGTCTCCCGTGATACTGGCTGTATTCTTGTATGTTTTTTGGCTATTTCCTGCAAAAACAGCAGGATCAGTTACTTTGGTCCTAAATTCGATGGTATAGGTATCGCTTATTGTTTTCCCGAATGTATATATCAGAGTCCCTGTTTTTTCAGTATCGCCTTCTGAAGCCTTGGTATATGCGAATCCATTTAGATCCGCACCATTATTGATGGTAGCCGATCCTTCCACATATTCCTGCCCGATATTAATAAGATCCGTTATGACTGGATTCTCGATGGATACCTTATTTTTATTGACCGTAACCTTCCATGTGATCTCGCCAGTCGCCGCGTTATAATCGGCACCCTCTTTTTTGACTATGCTCGTAGGCACTCCGACATCCCAGCTGTCTGTAGCGCTGCCTGGCACACCATCACCGGCCAATTTGGCTTTATTTGTATAACTTCTTTGCGTATTGGATAAAAAAGCTCCATTCTCAACGTCTGTTGAAAAACTAATTATATGTTTTTCAGAGATCCCACCTAAGTTGAATGTTATATACGGACGCCTGTATGTAAAATTTGACGACAATTTACCGTCAATCTTGACCGAACCACCATCCAGTGTTAATCCATCCGGCAGCGTATCTGTAACGACAGCATTTTTTATACTGACTCCATTTTGGTTGACCGTAATCGCCCAGTCTATTTGTTTGCTTTCAGGATTATATCCACCTGTTTTTGAAATGAAATCCACGGGTACATTTACCACTGCTTCATTTGATACCGTAGAAGTGCCGTCATGATTCAATATCGCTTTATTTTTCTCTATGATAACGGTATCATCAGCGGTAAACTGCGAGTCTTTCACAGTAGTTCCGAACGTTAATATCTGCTTGTCCTCAATAATATCAGGAAAATTGTATATCAGTTCACCGGAATTGTATGTATAATCTCCTGTCGATGCATCTTTCCCGTTAATAGTTACAGAACCTGGCACAAACTCCAGTCCATCCGATATTTTATCCACGACCTGCGCACCTTTTACGGTTACATTTTCAGGATTAACCGTCAGTATCCATGTAATTTCATTCGTTTCCTTTTTATATGAGCCTGATTTTGCAATTGAAACAGGCAGCGGTGCAGGTTGATCGAAGTCTACACTAATCTCTACAGGATCGGTTGTACCGCCAACTTCGAATTTAATGACGGCCGGATCATCATCTCCGATTTTATCTTTATCAAATCCCAGTTCAAACCAGAAGGAACCCTGCACATTTGAGTGCGTTTCAGCATAATCCGTAAATGTAATCGTTATATTGCCGTTTGTATCCAATGTTCCTCTGCCGATCAAATTACTGCTCTGATCACGCAGATCAAAATCACCGCCGGCTTCGATTTTGATCTGTTCCGGAATCCTCAGTGTAAATGTATCGTCTTTCTTTACATCGCCGCTATTGGGAATATCATACGTATAGGTAAGACGCAGGTCGGAATCTTTCGGAATATTATCTCCAAAAGGTTTCCCATCCCTGTCTGTCAGCTTCACATCCGTAATGAAATTGTAAGTACTAGTCAAATCTCTTGCGTATGCTACAATTCCGCCCCTTAATGAAACAATCTGAACTATAATCAGCAATAGTGCAATAAACACTTTGTAAAACTTTCGCATTTATATCATCCCCTTTTTGCGATTAATAATATAAGCTGATTTTATTCTTCCCGCAGTTTATAAGAAGTTATATTATGATATCACAACAGGGTAAAAGGCGACATAGAACAATTGTTACCTGATGCGTCATAAAACCGCTTCCCGACTGTTAACCTATGTTATATTTTTCTCTGAATTCACGAATTACTCCGCGGTTTATCCTTCTGTCATTCATCATGGCATCAAACACGTCCTGTGTGGACATGTAATATACATCCATCGGCCTATTATCGATCAGTACTGAATAAATTCCCTTTTTGAACCATTCAATGGCCTCGTCATATGATCCTTTTTTGTAATTAGCAAAAGACAAATAAAAATAAGTATAGCAAATCCGTTCATATGAATTTATTTCATGTTGATAATGAAACAATTCACTTCCTTCTCGGATTACATCATCAAATTCACCGGAAAGGTAATGCATGCTTATAGAGCTAATTCTAACAGTAATTATAATCTGCTCATATTTATCGATCTTATTCTTATTGCACACTATTTTATATGCAGATGACACGGCTTTTTTAGCATTTGGCAGGGAACCTGTCAGCATGCAGCATATCGATAATAATATATATATTTTTGCCACCCTTATGTCCATGGAATATTTCAGTTCAATATTGCTTATCACATCATTAAGATTCCTCATTGCTTCATAATATTTATGTTGAATAAAAATCATATATGAAAGCCTATTTATTTCGATTTCATAAATCCAAGGTTTCCGATGAAAATCCGGTAAATTTACGGCTGTATCTGTTTCTTTTTTTAGAGCGACAAAATCGCTTTTTCGGGAATACATATTAAAACGTTTTATGTATTCCCGTACGGCTATAGGATTAATACAATCAAGATACTGGTAGTAGTCAAATAAATCCACGCCCATTCTATCGCCAAGCATTCCGACCATATATGCCGACGGCGTGCGTTCACCCTTTTCGATCAGATAAACATATTTTTCCGAGCAAATATTCTCTGATAAAGTTTTTCGGCTCATTTTCAGCATGCAACGATATTTTTTAATAATATTACCGACATAATTCATTTTCACACCTTCTACCATCATGATAAATATATTATAAGTCCTACCACAATTAAAAAAATAGCATGTGGTCATTTTAAAATTGAAATGGACCACATGCTATTTTTCTATTGACCTTCTCCGGTCTTATTCTTTGATTTCTCTTCAATTATCTTCTCGCTGATATTTTCGGGAACTTCCTCATACCTTTCAAACCGCTCCGTAAATGAACCTCTCGCCTGTGTTATCGATCTTAAATCCGTCGCGTACTTGAAAATTTCCGCCTGCGGAACTTCCGCTATCACAACCTGCTCGCCATCTTTTGGCTCAACTCCGAGTACCCTTCCCCTTCTCTTGTTTAAATCTCCAATTATATCGCCCATATATTCATCAGGAACAGCAACTTCTATATGCATAACCGGTTCAAGTATAACGGGGTCTGCAGACAGCATGCCCTTTTTAAACGCAAGGGATGCGGCTATTTTGAATGCCATTTCAGACGAATCCACGGGATGGAAAGAGCCATAATGCAACGTTGCTTTCAAGCCTAATACAGGATATCCGGCAAGCACCCCATGCTGTATGCATTCTCTTAACCCTTTTTCAACAGCCGGAATGTATTGTCTCGGTACGACTCCTCCTACTATCTCATCTACAAATTGAAAATCCATACCATCGGGATTTGGTTCAAATTTTATATAAACATCACCATACTGGCCATGACCGCCCGATTGCTTCTTATGTTTCCCCTGAACATCCGATACCTTCCTTATTGTCTCCCTGTAAGCCACCTTGGGGGTATCAAGCGTGACTTCAACGCCAAACTTATTTTGCAGTTTCTTCGCTATAACATCAAGGTGAACCTCTCCGACACCTGAAATTATGGTCTCTGCATTTTCAACATCCCTTGAGACACTGAATGTCGGATCCTCATCTGATAATTTTGAAAGGCCGGAGGATATCTTATCCTCGTCTCCTTTTGACTTTGGATTTACAGACATTGATATGCATGGCTTGGGAAAATCTATTTTAGAATACTTAACAGGATTTGCCGCATCGCATAACGTATCACCCGTTTTAGTTATCAAGAGCTTTGAGACAGCGCCTATATCTCCTGTGCAAATCCTCGTTACAGGGATCTGGGTCTTCCCCCTTAAAACATAAAGTGTGCCGACTTTTTCATTTTTGCCTTGATTTGAGTTATAAACAATCGAATCAGATTTTATTGAACCTGAGATAACCCTGAACAGCGAGAGCTTTCCGACATATGGGTCAGCAATAGTTTTAAATACAAATGCCGATAAGGGGGCCGATTGATCGGCTTTTATTTTTTCGCTGCTTCCGGTTTTTCCGTTTATCCCTTCAGGTGCCTCAACATCGGCAGGAGACGGCATATAATCGACTATCGCATCAAGCAATGTTGTAACCCCTTTATTTGTTAAAGCTGAACCGCAAAATACAGGTACTATTTCATTGTTTTTAATCCCATTCTTCAATCCCGATATCATATCTTCGTCCGACAGCTCTCCATCTTCCAGATATTTATCAAGAAGTTTTTCATCATTCTCAGCGACTGCTTCCATTATAGCCGACTTATATTCATTCACCTTTTCCTTTAAATTTTCCGGAACATCGCTTTCAGAAACTGCATTTCCATCAAATAATTCGCTTTTCATTTTAATAATATCAACAATACCCTTAAAATCCGCCTCTTTGCCTATCGGAATCTGCAACGGAACAACGGATATACCAAAATTTTCTTTTAAACTGTTTAATACCTTATCGAAATTGGCATTTTCTCTATCAACTTTATTGATAAAAAACGCTCTCGGAAGAGTGGATTCCCTGCAAAAATTCCACATCTTTTCAGTGCCAACCTGTATGCCTGAGACGGCACATATCATGATGATAGCTGAATCTGCAGACCTTAATCCTTCTTTTACTTCTCCCACAAAATCGAAATATCCCGGGGTGTCTATAATATTTATCTTACTGTCCCTCCAATTACATGGAGCAATAGCCGTACTTATAGATATCTGTCTTTTTTTCTCTTCAGGATCATAATCGCATATAGTTGTGCCTTCTTCTACTCTGCCCATCCTATCTATCTCTTTACAGTCATAAAGAATAGCTTCTGATAAAGTAGTTTTCCCGACACCACCATGTCCAATAAGACATACATTTCTTAATTGACCTGTTTGATATTCTTTCATCAGACTTTCCCCCTCGTATTTATTTATAATAAGCTACAGGTATTATTTCCTCCTGCAAAAAGATATCAATAGATATATATTCTATTCTATTCCGATTTTTCCTTTATAATTTGTTAAAAATAATATATTATTCACAATATTTTGTCTGCATTATAATAATCTGCCGTATGCCGATTAAATTCCCCATGCAAATGAATACATTTTTTATGTTTGAAGAGTATGAGAATGTGAAACACTTACAAGCTTTATATGAAACTATCCTAAAAAGAAGTGCAAAAAAAGAGGGGCGGTTACTAAAGTCCTGCCCCTATCTTTACCCGATTATGTTTTTGCTAAAGATTTTTAAACTTTTGAACCTGTTTTCCTTGCCGAGTATCAACCTCTTTATGTTGTTCCTGTGAGAATAAAATATAAACGCAAATATGGCCACGCTGAATATTAAAAGCGATATACTTACATGTTTAACAAATACAAGCCTGAGCACGAAAAGTGTTACGGGTAATGCGAATGCAGCTACCAGTGAACTTAGTGAAACATATCCGCTCGACAGCAATACTATAGTAAACACTCCAAAGCATATGAAAAATGCTGCAGGGAACAATGCAATAAGCATGCCGGCAGAAGCGGCGACACCCTTTCCTCCTTTAAAATCAGCAAATACTGTATAACAGTGGCCGAGAACAGCAGCACTTCCTGCAAGTACCTGAACAAGCATATCGAAGTTCAATGGCGTACCGAAAAAGGAGATTTTTGAAATCCAGAAGGTAGCAGCAAAACCCTTGAATACATCAATACATGCTACGGCAAGTCCGGCTTTCCATCCAAGAACCCTGAATGTATTGGTAGCACCTGCATTGCCGCTTCCAAATTTCCTTATATCTATCCCCTTTAGGACTTTAGCAACTATGATGCTTGTTGGGAATGAACCTGCAAGATAGCTTAAAATAAGTATACATCCAATATTAAGTATTATATTAAGTGTATACATAAGCAACACCTCTTATTATCTACTCTGATTTTTATTATAGCAAACATGCCGAAAAAATAAAAGCAATATAAATAATCTTCTTTCGATTCGTAATATGAGCTTATGTTATTTTGAACACTCATTCGCCAGATTCAAGTTTTGTAAGTTTTAAGACCCGCAGCCTTAAGAATCTGTAAACTTGTTTAATCGCTTATTGTAGTGAACATAGGACGATCAAATCATTTTGCCCATAAGCTTTCATATAGCCTATCTGTCTGACCTTTAAGCATATCAAGTATCTTTTCCGCCATACCCTCTCCCTTTAGATGCTTCATCATCAGCTGACCTTCCTCGAAACACATTTCATCATGCATCGGGAAAACTTCCTTTATAAGAAAAAGTGCATATTTTACCAGCCTGAATGGCCCATAAACTCTTGCAGTATCTCCCGGTATCGATTCTACCGCAACGCTGTATAAATCCTTTATACCATCAATTATGCCATTCTGGTTTTTGCTGTGTGAGAATACGATTGTATAATACCAGCCAAAAAGAGGACTGTTCTCACAGCCGTGGGAATCGCTTACGCCTACAATTGGTATCTTCCTGCCCTTTGCCCTTTCTTCGTAGTACCTGGCTACCTGAAGTTTATTGGAATCTATTTCATCCCTGTGATATCCACCTATCAATTCATTTGCATCATAAGGCTGATGATCATACATGTATGATATTACTGTATCTGAAATATAATACTGGTTATATAATTCCCAATATGGGTGGCAGAATATTCCGAGCCCCCCAGCTTCCCTTATTTTATCAAAACACCATATACAGGATGCACACTGATATCTTGCATCTGCATCCGGCACCGAATCAATATCCTTCTCAATATCTTTAACTTCGCGGTAATATTTCTCCCGTTCATTTTTAATCATCTCATTGATGCTGAAATTCCCTCCGAAATTAATCATATGTACAAAATTCTCCGGCGGATGTACTTCTTCTCCCCTGCATATCAACATGTCCAAATCCAAATCTTTGAATTTTTGCTGCGCCTCTATCGATGGAAAATACTTGCCATGATCCGTAACAGCCATAAAATCATATCCTATCTTCCTGCAGCATGACGCTACAAAGCCGGGGGACTCAATTCCATCCGAATAAAACGTATGCATATGCATATCCCCTTTATATGGCCTTCTATTAAAGAGGTCCTGTTTTAACGAATATATATGAAACTTTATGGTTTTCCTTATTTCTCCGTTCACGGTCTCGTTTATATCTATTATATGTTCCTGCTCCCCTTTGAAATACTGTTTTATATACAAACACCCATCTTCAAGCGCTATCTTTTTTCTTTCCTGACATTTGCATTCGCCTATTTTTGAAATTCTCTCCATAGGATAATATCCGAAATCATATACCGCACCCTTGTCGAACATACAATGACCAAACAACGGTTTGATCCTTATAGTAGAAAAATTATCGGAAAGAACTATCTTAGGTGTAATCTCATAGTATCTGTCTTCACTTTTCATTTTTAATCCTCCTTAAAAATATAAATAAAATTTACTTTATTTCCGACGTTTCTAAACGCTTTCTTACAAGCCCCTTTTGTTCAATCCATGCAGCCGAAATCGATAAAACTCCTATCAATGCTGCAATTATCCATGACAGCATAACTCCTGTCCAACCTGATTTATCCACTATAAATCCAGTTAAAATCCCTGTAGTCCCTGAACCTATGTAGCAGCAAAAATCGAGTAACCCTGCTATAGCTGATACTCTGTTATATTTTATATAGGACAAAGGTATTATGGATACAAGCAATGTATTGGCACCTGACATTAAAGCCGAAGAACAACAGAGGAAAAACAAACATACATAGGGACTTATTCCTCCAAATTCAAAAAGCCCGATACAAAATATAGCTCCTGCTGAAAACATGATTATACTGGCAAGTTTTTCATCGTTGTTCGATTTGTTATTCAACCATCCTGCCAGAAGGACACCCAAAAAATTAGCAGCTGGAATAACAACGACCAGGCTTGCCATTATTTTTACCGGTATTTTTTGAGTTTCCATCAAGAATTTCGGACTCCACAATGTAATGCCGTCTCTTACAAATCCCTGTACTATACATGCTATCATCACAAATAAAAGTTTCGTACTGCAGATTACCTGCCATAAAGTCATCGGTTGCTTATTATCGATGCTTTTTTCCTTGGGTCTGCTATCGTCCTCTAAAGTGAGTCCAACTTCCTCGGGCCTGTTGCGAGCCATAATATACCATAATACGGCAAAAGACATTACTATTATACCAGGAACAAAAAAAGCCCATTGCCACGATGTACGGGTAATAATTATTCCTGAAAGTCCCCATGCCATTATGTATCCGGCTACCATCGTTGTAGATATTTTAATAGCTATTTTGTTTTTTTCTCTGGAAGGAAACCAGCAGGACAGATTTTTCATTATAGGTCCCCAAAGCATAGATTGAAAAAAACCGTTTACACCCCATAAAATAATCATTAAAGGCAAACTCTTTGCGAATCCGAAAAAAATATTTATTAATGCTGAAAACGCTAATCCTATAAATACAAATTTACGGCTCTCCACTCTATCGCCTATGTAGCCGTTAATAAGCTGCCCTGCAGCATATACTATGAACAGTGAACTTCCCAGGAAACCTAACGCCGCATTGCTGCATTCAAGCATTTTTTGTATATAAGGTAATGCTATTGAAATATTGACCCTGCAAAAATACGACAATGAATAAGCTATCCAGCAAAGAATAAATATCCTTTTTTGCATTTTTAGAAGTAACTTCGAATTCATAATACACCTCTTTTATCCATGCCTCAATTACCCGCAAATCATATTATACTGCATATTCTGACAAATTAAAAACAAAATTTAACATCTATGCTAAAATGACATAAAAGAGATGCATTTCTTCTATTTATTAAGGTTTAAGGAATCCTCTTTTATTTGGTTTTTTACCTTTTTTACTATATCGGCTATGTTCCTGTATGCTTTCATTGTCCCATATGTCACAATCGGCCTCGCAATCGCAACGACTTTTACACGCCTTGACAGAAAACCTCCTATAGCCATCAATGTATTGACCGCAGATGAAGTATCCACAAGGTATAATCCTTTATTGTCAGTTATGTTATTTATAATATTGTATAAATCTGCCAAGGCCGGTACCACGATTTTCGGAGCCCTCTGCCTGCTTAACGTATAGACCTTGGCACCAAATTCATCCTCACCGATGAAAATTATACGGCCGTACTGGTATTTTTGTATTTTATCAAACGTCGGCAGACTCAATATGGCATTTTTGTCAGGCACTGAATCAGCAGGCAATCTGTTAATATGGATGTTTGCGGCCACAGCAGTTGAATGGGCACCGCCAACATCATGATATATTACTATCATAAATAATCATCCTCTAATCGATATAAAATTAATATATATATTTAGGATGTATATTTTATATTTGAAGAATATTATTTCAATCGCTAAGCTCACAGTCTTTAGAGTCTGTAAACTTGTTCAGGGCAGAATCAAAACTCACTGCGTATGAAACATTGATTCTGCTAATCCTGAACATACGTTAACAGACTCTAAAGACTTTCCGCTAATTGCTCTTTCCATAATATTCTCAAATAATTTATATGCATCCTTCTTTATTTTACCCGCCATAGAAATTAGTAAACATAAATGATATAATTTAAGTTAAAAGTCAAATGAGTCATTATCATAGCTTTGATTCGCAATATGAAATCGAAATAAATAGGATTATATTATTTTGAGCACCGAAATTCGCATTATGAGAGTTTTGATAAGTTCTTGGCTTTGCCGCCATAGAGAATCCTTAGAGCTTTTGATTGTCTGAGTGAAACGAGTTTCAAAAGCTCTTGGATTATCAAGGCGGCAGGCCTTAGAACTTACAAAACTTGAATCTGACGAATGAGTGTTCAAAATGACATAATCCAAATTACGAATTGAAGTTATCATAGACATCATCTTTTAAGATTATTAGATGATCGGATTTTTTTAGGAGGGAAAAGAAAAGTGAAAGTTCTTTCTATATTAGCAAGTCCTAAGAAAAATGGCAATACGGCTGCCCTTTTAAATAGCTTTCTCAAAGGTGCCGAGGATGAGGGAAATGTAATATTGGATGAGATATTCCTAACGAGCAAAAATATTCATCCGTGTACGGCATGCGACTACTGCCAGAAAAACGATATCGGAAAATGTATAATTAAAGACGACATGCAGGAAATCTACAATCAAATTAAAGAGGCAGATGCAATTATATTTGCAACGCCTGTTTACTGGTGGAACATGAGCTCATATTTAAAAATATTTATAGACAGACTTTATGCGGTCATGACAGATGAAAATAACCCGCCTTTGAAGGGGAAAAAAGCTGCCCTTTTGATGACATACGGAGGAGAGCTGCCAAATTCAGGGCCTGAAATCGTTGAAAGATCGATACGCGAAAGCTCGGATTATCTGGGTATGAATGTACAATGTGTACTCGGCATATGCTCTTCTAAACCCGTATCCTCCAATAAAGAGGCGTTATCGAAAGCATATGAATTAGGCAAGCAAATCAGATTATAAAAAAAAGAGCGGTTAACATTTGACCGCTCTTTTTGGGGAAATTTATACTACAATACTGGCACAATATATTAAAATAACTGTTTTCCATCTTTAAAGCATACTGCATAATCTGAAAAAGACCATGCATTTTTAAATGCTTCTACATAATGACGATACTTATCATCCTTTTGTTTGGTTTTATCTGTGTATTTTTTCATAAACATTGCCTCCTCATTATCCATAACATTTATTTCAGGTGCCCTTTCGATATCAAGAAGGAATGAACTATTTTGCATTTTTTGTATTCTTTCCATAATGACCAACCTCCCTTTTAAGAGCTCGGATGAAATTTATGTACTGAACATCTTTCAGCCTTTATTATTTCCTATCACCATAATTATAATAACATCATCATTAGTTAAATGCAATAGATATTTGCTGATTTTTCAAAAAAATAAATAATAATATTCATGTATAAATATAAATGATGCATATTACGCTTTATTTTTATCACCTTGCACATAAATTCCTTCACAAAGAGCAGCAGGAGGTATGAACATTTAAAATTCATATTTTTATATAACCTTAAATATACGCTATTTTAGCGATGATATTCTCTTAAAAGCAATCGCTGTATAGTTATCCACACATAATGAAATATTTCCTTCATTTTATATCTGCAGTAAAGGAGTATATCGAAATTACATGAAGAATATGCACCGGAGACGAATTGTCAGGGACTTTTTATCAAAGTCAAGTACCACCAGCTAAGCTGGTGGCTTGATACTGGCGGCGCTACTCGCGCTCTGAAAAACTGCCAATCGCAAAACTTTTACAGCGGCCACCCTCGTCGGGTGGCTATTTTACTTGCTGCCTTTTACTGGCTCACCCGTGAACGGGTCAATATATTCCTTCATACTTATTTGTTCTGTTATCTGTTCCCATATTTATATTTTAAATTTGTAGTGCTAGAATAAAAATAGTACAAGAGAAATTGAGAAAGTTCCCAATAAGAATT